>NZ_JAOTNW010000008.1:0-282625 GCF_036346515.1 Pseudomonas sp. AM4(2022) | reverse complement strand
GTGTTGCTGTCGGGAGTTGTGCTTGGCGCGATGGCCCTGCAAAGCGATATTTCACATACACCGACGATTCCCTGTGGGAGCTGTCGAGCTTTAGCGAGGCTGCGATAGCGGTGGGGCAGGCGATGAAGAGGTTGCCTGTACCGCCGTCATCGCAGCCTCGCTGGGGCTCGACAGCTCCCACATTTGGGCGGTGTTGCTGTCGAGAGTTGTGCTTGGCGCGATGGTCCTGCAAAGCGGTATTCCACATACACCGCCGATCCCCTGTGGGAGCTGTCGAGCTTTAGCGAGGCTGCGATAGCGGTGGTTCAGGCGATGAGCCTTTCGGCAATGCCGCCATCTGATCAAATTCCGTCTAGGGCTATACTTGCCTCCTTCCAACCAAACGAGATCACCATGAGCACCTCTCTTTCCCTGTCGCCCGCGCGCAAGCCTGTCGCGCCACTGATCGCTTTTGTCCTCCTGGTGGCGGGCGCTCTGTTCCTGCAAAACAGTGTGGGTGCGCGCCAGGTGTTGCTGCTGGTGGTCGGCGCCGCGCTGGGCCTGACGCTGTATCACGCGGCCTTCGGCTTCACTTCGGCCTGGCGTGTGTTCATCAATGATCGGCGTGGCGCTGGCTTGCGTGCGCAGATGGTGATGCTGGCGGTGGCGGTGGTGCTGTTTTTTCCGGCGCTGGGCGCGGGCACCTTGTTCGGCCAGCCGGTGGCCGGGCTGGTGGCGCCGGCCGGTGTGTCAGTGGTGTTCGGGGCGTTTATATTCGGGATCGGGATGCAACTGGGCGGCGGCTGTGCATCGGGCACCTTGTTCACCGTGGGCGGCGGGAATGCGCGGATGTTGGTGACGCTGCTGTTCTTTATCTGTGGCTCGTTGATCGCCACCCACCACGTCGACTGGTGGTTTGCGTTGCCGTCGTTCCCGGCGGTTTCCATTGTCAAAAGTTTTGGTGTGCTGCCGGCATTGGTCCTGAGCCTGGCGGTGTTCGCGCTGATTGCAATGGTGACCGTGCGCCTGGAAAAGCGCCGTCACGGCCAGCTTGAACAAGGCGTGCAGAGCGAGCACCAAGGTCTGCGCCGCTTTCTGCGCGGGCCATGGCCGCTGGTATGGGGCGCGATTGGCCTGGCGCTGCTCAACTACGCCACCCTGGCCTTGGCTGGGCGGCCGTGGGGCATCACCTCGGCGTTCGCGCTGTGGGGCGCCAAAGTGGCGAGCGGGCTGGGCGTGGACGTCGCCAGCTGGGCATTCTGGCAGATGCCGGGCAATGCCAAGGCCCTGGCTGCACCGGTGTGGGAAGACATCACCAGCGTCATGGACATCGGCATTGTCCTCGGCGCGCTGCTGGCTGCGGGCCTGGCCGGGCGTTTCGCGCCCAGCCTGAACATCCCGCTGCGCTCATTGATCGCGGCTGTGATCGGCGGCCTGATGCTTGGCTATGGTTCGCGCCTGGCCTATGGCTGCAACATCGGCGCGTACTTCAGTGGCATCGCCTCGGGCAGCCTGCATGGCTGGGTGTGGTTGGTGGCGGCCTTTATCGGCAACGGCGTGGGCGTGCGCTTGCGGCCCTTCTTCTTTGCGGGCGAACGGCCCCAGGTGGCATTGAGTGGCTGCTGAGCAGTCCGCCTATATTCGCCTGGCGCGCGCGCAAGATGCCGGTTTGTTGCCCGCCATCGAGCAGTGCGCGGCCCAGGCGTTTCGCGCAATCGAAGGGCTGGCTTGGCTGGCGGATGCCGCGCCGATCGGCGTCGAGTGCCATCGGCAGTGGATCGCGCTATCGACCTGTTGGGTGGTGGTTGATGACCTCGATCACCCTCAAGGCTTCCTCAGCGCAGAACGCTTTGGCGACGACCTGCATATCCATGAAGTGTCGGTTGCTCAGCCGCTCCAAGGCCAGGGCTGGGGGCGCAGATTGATGGAAACGGCGATAGATCATGCCCGCGCCCAACACCTGCGTGCGGTGACGCTGACCACTTTCAAGCATGTACCCTGGAATGCTCCGTTCTACCGGCGCCTGGGCTTTGCAATTCACCTCGATCCGCGTCTGCACACGATCCTGGCGGATGAATACGTCCATGGCTTCGAACCCGGCAGCCGTTGTGCTATGGCGTGCCCGGTGATATGTCCGAATCCGTCCTGAAGTAGTCTGCCTTGCGTCTGTCGCGCACTGTAGGTGGTCCTTACCATGGCGTGCATCATTTACCCACTGATGCAAGCCACAAGGACTGTCCATGACCCATAAAGCCCTGATCGTGATCGACGCCCAACATTCCTTCCGCCATTCAACCTACTGGTCCGAAAATGACCTGCCCGACTACCTGGAAAAACAGCAGGCGCTCATCGACGGCTGTGTTCAGCGGGGCATCCCGGTGGTACAAGTCTTCCATGTTGAAGACCAGGGGCATTTCTCCATGCAGTCGGGCAACGTCAGGGCACTGAGCGAGTTGTCGATCAATCCGCAGTTGGTAATCCATAAGCGCTACCACAGCGCTTTGGCCGGTACGCCACTGGCCGCGCGCCTGGTGGAAATGGGCGTCACCACGCTGATCATCAGCGGCATCCGCACCGAGCAATGCTGCGAGACCACCACGCGGCAGGCTTCCGACAGCGGCTTCAAGGTGGATTTTGTCAGCGAGGCGACCCTGACCTTCCCGATGACCCACGCGCGTAGCGGCCGGGTCTATACGCCGGCCGAGATTCGCGCACGCACGGAGTTGGTCCTCGATGACCGCTTCGCCCGCATCGTGACGGTTGCCCAGGCACTGGCGGAGTGAAGTGGTGAGCGTACCGGTGCTGTTCGTGCTATTGCCAAACGTGCTGATGCTCGACCTGGCCGGGCCTGCCGAAGTACTGCGCCTGGCCGCGCAGGTCGACGACCCGGCGGCGGTGGATTTCGACTTGCAATACGTCAGCCCGGTGGCAACGCTGCACACCTCCATCGGCTTGCCGCTGACGGGGCTGGCGCCACTGCCGTCGACCCTGGCCCCCGGTACGCTGGTGGTGTTGGTGGGCTCCACGATGAACGTGTCGAAAGCCCAGCAAAAGGCCTTCGAATCGGCCAGCCATCAGCTCACCCAGTGGTTGCAAAGCGTCTTCGCGCCCTCGGCCGAGCGTCTGGTGTGTGTGTGCGCCGGCGCGTTGAGTGCCGCCAGGGCCGGGCTGCTCGATGGGCGCCAATGCACCACGCACCATTCTCTGTGTGCCACCCTGCAGGCCCTCGCCCCCAAGGCCCGGGTTCTGGAAAACCGCCTGTACGTCACCGATGGCCCGGTCAGTTGCAGCGCCGGTGTCACGGCCGGTATCGACCTGATGCTGCATCTGGTCGCCGAGCTGGCCGGGCCACGCTTGGCGTGCGCGGTGGCGCGGGACATGGTGGTGTATCTGCGCCGCAGTGGCAGCGACCCGCAGCTATCGCCTTGGGTGAGCGGACGCAATCACCTGCACCCGGCGGTCCATCGCGTGCAAGACGCCATCGCCGCCGCCCCCTGCGAAGTCTGGACACTCACCCGCATGGCAGGCCTGGCCTGCACCAGCAGCCGGCACTTGGCGCGCCTGTTCCAAGAGCACGTACAGATCAGCCCTTTGGATTACCTGCATCGCCTGCGCCTGGCAGTGGCCCGTGAACTGCTGGCCGAGTCGGCCCTGGACATTGAAGCCATCGCCGAGCGCGCAGGCTTTGGCTCGGCGCGGCATCTGCGGCGGATCTGGGGCAAATATGAAGCGGCCACCCCTTCAGCCATGCGCCTTACTCAGCAGGCGTCTCGGGGAGCGTAACCGGGTCCTGGCCAGCTTCGGTTTCCAGCTTCAAACGGTCGGCCTTGCTGATGTATCTGTCTTTGCTTTTTGGCGCCAGCTTGGCGCTGGCCTTTTTGGCTTTGGCCTTGAAGAGCTGCTGGAGTTTTTTCTGGCGGTTCATGTCGCGGAGCCTGAGAGGGAAAGGCGCGGATGATACCAGTTTCAGCAAATGTGACCGGGCCCTGGGTCGCTTTTTAGCGTTGATCTGTGCATTGAATCATCCTTCGTTTCGCCAATAATCGGGCCGAGTATCCAGCGCAAACGGAAAAGCCCCGATGAGCATTCATACCCGCACCAAACGTCTGACGGTCCCTCAACTGGTCGCCATGAAGGGGCAGCAGAAAATCGTCTCCCTTACCGCGTATTCCAGTGCTATGGCCAAGCTGATCGATCCGATTGTCGACTTCATCCTGGTCGGTGACTCCACCGCCATGGTCGGCTATGGCCGGGCCTCGACCCTGAGTATGCAGCTGGAAGAAATCATCGGCCACACCCGGGCGGTGGTCGACAGTACGCACTTGGCCTGTGTCATCGCCGACATGCCGTTTGGCAGTTACCAGGAGTCGTATGAGCAGGCTTTTCGCAACTGCGCCCAGGTGCTGTCGCGCACCGGTTGCGATGCGGTCAAGCTGGAAGCCAATCAGGCACTGGCGGGTACCGTGCAATTCCTGGTTGCCCGAGGCGTGCCGGTGATGGCCCACGTGGGGCTGATGCCGCAATTCGTCAACGTCATGGGCGGGTTCAAGGCCCAGGGGCTGACCGCTGAAACCGCTGCGGTGATTGCCGCAGATGCCCGCGCCAACCTGGAAGCGGGGGCCTTCAGCCTGCTGCTGGAAGGGGTGGCCGAAGGCGTGGCCCGGCAGATCACCCTGGACTCAAGCCAACCTACCATTGGCATTGGCGCATCGCCTGCGTGTGACGGCCAGGTGTTGGTCACCGAGGATGTGCTGGGCCTGGGCGGCGGCTCGATGCCGCGCTTCGTCAAGCAATACGCTGATGTGGGGGCGGTGATTCGCGATGCGTGCGAGCGTTACGCCGACGATGTACGCCATGGCCGGTTCCCCGAAGCGCGGCATTGCTACGGGCTTTGACGCAACGCCTGAGCCAGTAGCTGGACGGCCTGGGCAATGTCCTTGCTCCAGTCGAGTGTGTAGCTCAGGCGCAGGTGATCTGGCCAGGCGCCTTGCTGGCTGAACAGTTCGCCGGGTGCTATGACGATGCGTTGACCGAGCAGGTCCGCAAACACCTGGCGCATATCCACCGGGCGGGCGGCCTGGAGCCAGAAGCTAGCGCCACCTTGGGGTTCGACCACCTGCCACTGGCTATCGCCGTGGGTTAATAGCAGGGCTTTGAGCAGCGTCATGCGCTCCAGCAACCGTGCCCGCAACGCCTTCAGGTGGGTGTCGATACGCTTGGACGCAAACAGCCTGGCGATGGCTTTCTGACGGATCGGCGAGAGGCGAAAACTGCGCTCCAGGAACAGCTGCTGCAACGCTGAGGCATGCCCGCGACACAGCACATAGCCGTAGGGCGCTTCCGAGCCGATGATTTTGTCGAAGGTCGAAAACACCAGCAGTCTGTGTGGGTCGGCATAGTCGCGATAACGCGTCGGTTGCATGCCGAAATACAGCTCGCCGTAGGTGTCGTTTTCGAACAGCCAGATATCGCGCTCGGCCAACCACTGGCAGATCTGCTGCTTATCCTGCGCGGGCATCGTACCGCCCTGGGGCATATTCACCGTCGATGACAGCACCGCCAGGCGGATTGGCTCACGCTTGAGCAGCGCGTTCAGAGCGTCTAGGTCAAAACGCCCATCTGCGCCGAGGGGCATCTCGATGACACGGATCTTCGCCGCCTGCAATTGCCGCAGAATCGCCCACGAACACGGTGACTCCACCAGTGCGAGCGTGCCCGCGAGGTCCAGGGCATTGAGCGAGACCTCCAATACACTGTGCAGGTCCGAGCCGATATACACCTGGTCGGCTTGCCAATAATGGTCAGTAGAGCGGCTATAGCGTTCGGCCAAGGCTGTGCGCAACTCAGGCTCGCCAAACGGTAGGTACAGCGGCGTCAACGAGCGCGGATATTGCCGGGCCAGTTCACGCTCCAGCATCAACAAGGGCTGCTCCAGCGACAACAGCATCGCCGGGGCATCGCTGCTCAGGGCCAGCATGCCGGGTTGGCGCGCGTTGGCGAATACCTGGTCGAGCAGGGGGGATGAGCTTGGGTTGATGGCAGGAGCCGAGTTCGGGGCGATGAAAAAGCCGAACTTGGGCCTGGCCTGGATCCGCCCTTGCTCCTCAAGCAATGCATACGCGTACTTGGTGGTCGACACCGACACGCCCAGGCGCAGGGCCAGTTGGCGCAGGGACGGCAATTTGCGTTCGCCGTCAGCCGGGCAGGCCTCGATCAGCTCGATGAGGTAGCGGTATACCGCTTGATAGGCGAAGGTGTCTTTGCTTGTATTCATACTTATGTGAGCCGCTGTTCTGTAGGAGCGAGCTTGCTCGCGAAGAACTTCAGCGCGCCACGTTTTACCTGGAAGCG
Organism: Pseudomonas sp. AM4(2022); assembly: GCF_036346515.1. Lineage (NCBI taxonomy): Bacteria > Pseudomonadati > Pseudomonadota > Gammaproteobacteria > Pseudomonadales > Pseudomonadaceae > Pseudomonas > Pseudomonas sp. AM4(2022). The sequence goes on along the minus strand of NZ_JAOTNW010000008.1, from coordinate 276,295 downwards.
CGCGTTATCGTTGACGTTTTTCGCGAGCAAGCTCGCTCCTACATCAAATCCTGATCAGCGTGCGAGGAACTGGCTGATCAGCGTGATCACCTGCTGCTGGATCACAGGTCGTGGCCGTGCCCCCGGCCCATCCTGACAGATGATGCTGTCGCCGGGCACATCCGCGTCGAGCACTGCCGCCGCGCCGGGTTTGCATTGCAACATAAAGCTGAAGTGATTGGCGTCGCTGATCTGCACGTACTGCGTCGAGGCTTTTGGCAGCCGCTTGGCCATGTCGGCCGATTCCATCTGCGCCGGCAAATCCGCTGACGGCACACCGGCCGCTATCACCAACGCCCGCACCGGCAGCGCCGCCAGGCTCGCATCGGTAAACCCACGCGACAGGCCCAGGTCCAAAGACACCACGGCGCTGACGCGCTTGTCGCTCAAATCCGCCGCCAATTGCGCCTTCGCGTTTGGAGTACTTTCAGGGTTCATCTCACGGTAGGCGGTACACGCGACCAGCGTCGGATGGGCGCTGCAGTCCCGGGCAAACAGCGCCGGGTCGAAACGCGCACCGGCTGTCTCCATGACCGTCCAACCCCCGAGGGAATGCCCCACCACCGCGATCCGGCCGCTATCCACCGCACCGAATGGCTCAGGCTGCGCCAGCAGCGCATCGATGGTCCGACTCAAATCCCTGGGCCGTTGCCACAACTGCGCAGCGGCTTGCGCGCTGCGATCCTGGCTGGTAGTGCCCGGGTGGTTGACCGCCGCCACGATATAACCCTGCCGAGCCAGCGCACTGGCCAGCCACGCCTGCTTGCCCCAGTTGCCACCGTAGCCGTGGGAGAGCACCACTAAAGGATGCTTGCCGGGCGTCGGTGCTGCATCAGGTACCGCAAGCACACCAATGAACACCAGGTTGTCGGCGATCAGCTTGGGTTGCGCGATAGTAGTGGCGGGGTACCACACGGCCATTTCCAATGGGCGAATGTTATGAGCGTCGGGCAGGGTGGTGGTTTGGAAACCAATGGGGTTGTCGTTGGCGAGTGCAGGCTCTGCAAGACCTATCAGGAGCAGGGCGGCGAGGATGGCTTTCATTGTTTTTATCGTCCTTGAAATGAGGGACGCAGCATGACCTGAAACGGTCGGTTCAGGTAGAGGGTAACGGGCGCCTTGGCCGCCCAATGACTTTAGGTTTAAAGTCAACTTTAAGGTCAATGGTTTTTATGGATGGGACATGAGAATAGGCGAGTTGGCAAAAATCAGCGGGTTGGCGGCCTCACGCATCCGCTTTTACGAGGCGAGCGGCCTGATCCAATCGGTTGAGCGTAAATCCAACGGCTATCGGGACTATGCGCCCGGCACCGAGGCGGTGTTGGAGATCATCACAGGCGCTCAGGCGGCAGGTTTTTCTCTGGAGGAAATCCGGCAGTTAATGCCCAGAAGTGCCGGTGGTTGGCAGCATGACGCGCTGCTCAGCGGGCTCAAGCACAAGGTCGAGGAAATCGAGGTCCTGCAACAACGGCTGGCTCAGAACAAGGCTCAGTTGCTGAACGTCATCAAGGGCATCGAAGGTAAGCCCGAGGGCATGGCATGTGCCGAGAATGCGCAGATGCTGATTGATCGTCTGCGCGAAGAAGGGGCGGCTCCAGCGTCTACCAAGAGAAAGAGCGCCCGCCAGGCTCCGAGGGCCTGACCGGCGCAAGGCGCTGTCGAGTCGTCGTGAAGTCGATCATGACGACTGATGGCTGCAAGACTAGCTAACCGTTGAAGCACTTTCCCTCGCCATCAATTTGTCCACCAACAAAACCCCCAATTCACTCAGCTGATGAATCGCCAACGCGACATCGCGCTGTTTACCCGTCAGTTCATCCGACAGATCAAGCAGCAATGCGGTGACCGAGGAAAAGGTTTCGTAGCTGTTGGCGATGAGCGTTTCGCTGCTGGCATCGTCGGCAACGCTGAACAGCGAGGAGGAGGGGGAGTGTGACTGATCAAGCGTAAGGTTTGGATCGTTTGGAGGGTTAGGCCTGACTTTGTACATATGCGTAATTCCTGAGTGGGGCCGACACCGTTTCGCTACTAAACAAAAGGGTGGCAGCTGTACGCAGGTTAGTAGACCGGGGAATTACACAAAGCCGGCGCACCCGAAGGCGCCCTGCGCACAGCCACCATCAGGCACAGACAGGAACGTCTGATAGATGAAGCTCATGCACTCAGTGTAATTGACCCTCGGGCTACTAAACCCGATCACTGAATTGTCAGCGACCGAGCCACCTTAGAGACGCCCATCCAAGCGCACAAGCCGGCGGATTCTGACGCAACTGTAGGCAACGGAGCAAGGTGGTGCAGCTTGCTGTAGGACGGGTCCACATCAACGCCGGCCCACTCACTGTAGGAGCGAGCTTGCTCGCGAAAAAATCATAGGCGCCGCGTTCATTCTGGATGAACACATTATCTTTACGTTCTTCGCGAGCAAGCTCGCTCCTACAGAGAGGATGCCTCAGTCGCGACGTAACGTTTCGGTCTTGAGGACACAAGCGCTAATAGTATTGCCCGGCTGCCTGCATGGCGGCTGGACTAGGATTTTTTCTTGCGGTGCTCACCGACATTAAAAATTCACTGGCATCTACAAGGAGTAGCCAGTAGGCTACATGTGACTCTGTGATCAATACGATTGGCAGGACGCCCGAGTTCGATATATGGCTCGACGGTATGAGGGATGTGTGGGGTAAGACGGCTGTACTGATCCGCCTGGATCGAGCCGAAGAAAACAATTTTGGCGATTGCCAGCCTGTGGGCGATGGCTTGAGTGAAATGCGTGTGTTTGTCGGGCCCGGTTACAGGATTTACTTTGTGCGCACGGGCATCACCGCTTACCTGATGCTGTGGGGGAGCGATAAAACCGATCAGAAACGAGGAATCAAGCGGGCAAAAGAGATTCTCGATGCCCTGAGAGGTCAATGAAATGAGTAAGTCAACATTCAAACCAGAGGACATGCCGATCCTCAAGCTGGATACATCCAGCACCAGCGCCTATGAGGCTTCACGCTTCCTTGATAGCCCGCAAACCATCAGTGCTTATCTTGCGCAAAGCATGGTGTGCCATGACCCGCAAGTCCTTATGAAGGCGCTGGCCGAGGTTGCCAAAGCCCAGGGTGTGAACAAGGTTGCCGAAGCGGCGGGGGTGAATCGGGAGAGCCTGTATAAAACCCTGAAAGGCGGCTCAAAGACGCGTTATGAGACGGTCCAGAAGCTGATGTTGGCATTGGGGGTGGAACTGACGGTGCAACCGATTGCCGCGACCGCAATTGAAAAAACGGCCGTCATCGGCAAAACCTGATGGACCCAAAAGAGGACGGTTTATTTGATTGAAAATAGAGACGTCCCTTTTTGTCCACAGAGGGCCATTCCCTTAAGAACGGGATCAAACGATTTAAGAGAGAAGCTGTGTTGATGTGCGCCTGGTCTTGTAGGAAATCGACCTCTGGTAGCGTAAGGCTATTCCTATTGTACTGTTTATATATCCAGTGTTTTCGGGTCTGCGCGCTCATGAAACGAAAATGAGTGAAAAATGGGCCAGTGGCAAAAAAAAGCGACTCCGTTAGGTTGAGGTCCTCTCCTTCAAGAAAGGAGAGTTCTTAATCACTATCAATGGAGTCACAAAATGAACAAACCACAAACCCAGACACCTCTTCGCCATGGTCGTGTCACATCCCCCTCCAGCCGTGGCGCAGTCGCCGTGGATCTCGGCCTGCTGGAGACCTGGCAGGTCAATGAAATGGAAGGCGGCAAGAACTTCCCCGCACTGACGGCCGGTCCGTTCCCGGCGCCTTATCAAACCGACAGTGACAGCGTCACCCCGCCAGCCGACGGCTTCATCCTCAGCGGTGGCAAGACCGATGCCCGTGACTGCGTCAACTTCACCCACGAGGAAATGGCCAAGAAACTCGGCCGCGCCTTCACCTGGCCGTTGCTCAATGTCGAGCCGGGCCAGACCTTCAAGGTCACCTGGGCATACACCGCGCCGCACACCACCCGTGGCTATCGCTGGCTGATCACCAAGGATGGCTGGGACCCGAAACAGCGCATCACCCGCGCACAACTGGAAACCCAGCCGTTTGCCGAAGACTTCTATGCCCAGGTGCCGTACTACAGCCATGCAGGCGAACTGAAGGCCAAGGTCAATCATGAAGTGAAACTGCCGGCCAACAAGAAGGGCCAGCATGTGATTGTGTTGATGTGGATCGTCGCCAACACCGGCAACGCCTTCTATCAAGCCTTCGACGTGGACTTCAAATAAGCCCGCGCCGTTAAACCCACACGTTCTGAAGGATTAGAACATGTCAAAGATCGACTTTACCTCACTGCAATCGCCGTTGAACGATGCCGCTTCGCTGATGCCCAGCATTGCCGGCAAAAAGATCCTCATGGGCTTCTGGCACAACTGGCCTGCCGGCCCGAGCGATGGCTACCAGCGTGGCCAGTTCGCCAATATGAGCCTGGCGGATGTACCTAAGGATTACAACGTGGTGGCCGTGGCCTTCATGAAGGGCAACGGTATCCCAACCTTCAAGCCGTACAACCTGTCCGACGCCGAGTTCCGTCGCCAGGTGGGTGTGCTGAACAGCCAGGGCAGGGCGGTGCTGATTTCCCTTGGCGGCGCCGATGCACACATCGAACTGCATAAAGGCAACGAACAGCCACTGGCCAACGAGATTATCCGCCTGGTGGAAACCTATGGCTTTGATGGCCTGGATATCGATCTTGAACAGAGCGCGATTGATTTCGCCGACAACAAGACTGTCCTGCCCGCCGCGTTGAAATTGGTCAAGGACCACTACGCAGGTCAAGGCAAACACTTCATCATCAGCATGGCGCCGGAGTTTCCGTACCTCACCACCGCCGGCAAATACGTCGGTTACATCCAGGCGCTGGAAGGCTATTACGACTTCATCGCCCCGCAGTATTACAACCAGGGTGGCGACGGCATCTGGGTGCAGGAGGTCAACAATGGCAACGGCGCCTGGATTGCCCAGAACAACGACGCGATGAAAGAGGACTTCCTGTATTACCTGACCGAAAGTCTGGTGAGCGGAACGCGTGGGTTTACCAAGATCCCGGCAGATAAGTTCGTCATTGGCCTGCCCGCGAACGTCGACGCGGCTGCCACCGGTTATGTGATCAACCCAACAGCCGTGACCAATACATTCAAGCGTTTGCACGACAAAGGATTGTCGATCAAGGGCCTGATGACCTGGTCGGTGAATTGGGACAACGGGATCAGCAAAGACCGCGTGCCCTACAACTGGGAGTTCAGCCGCCGTTATGGGCCGATGATCAATGGCACTGATCTCTCTGGCCTGGAGCAGGATGCGGCGGAGTTCGAGGTCGCTAATCGGCAGTAGCGCAAAGAGGGCTCTGGCAGACGTGCCAGAGGTCAAACCGCTAAGCTTCTGATCTGACTAAAATCCGATGCCTGTTTGGGCATCGGATTTTTTGCGTCACGCTCAAATTGCGCTGAGCGCTCCTAAAGCCGATTTACCGCACCAAGCAAGGCCGCTTGTTATCAAAGCCCCAACCCGGAATCAGAAACTGCATCGCCACACTGTCATCCCGCGCCCCAAGGCCCATGCCTTTGTATAGTTCATGAGCCTTGGCCACCGCGTCCATATCGATATCCACACCCAGGCCAGGCTTGGCCGGCACCTTCACATAGCCCCCTTCAATCTTCAACGGTTCGCGCGTCAGGCGCTGACCGTCCTGCCAGATCCAGTGGGTGTCGATGGCGGTGATCTCGCCGGGGGCGGCCGCCGCCACTTGGGTAAACATCGCCAAGGAAATATCGAAGTGGTTGTTGGAATGCGAGCCCCAGGTCAGGCCCCACTCGTTGCACATTTGCGCGACGCGCACCGAGCCTTGCATCGTCCAGAAGTGCGGGTCGGCGAGGGGGATGTCCACTGATTGCAGCTGGATGGCGTGGCCCATTTCCCGCCAGTCGGTGGCGATCATGTTGGTGGCGGTTTTAAGGCCCGTGGCGCGGCGGAATTCGGCCATGACTTCGCGGCCTGAATAACCGTTTTCTGCGCCGCAGGGGTCTTCGGCATAGGCCAGCACATGATGCTGGTCGCGGCACAGGCGGATGGCTTCTTTCAACGACCATGCGCCGTTGGGGTCGAGGGTGATGCGCGCATCGGGAAAACGCTCGGCCAGTGCGGTGACGGCTTCGATTTCCGCGTCGCCGCTCAATACGCCGCCCTTGAGCTTGAAATCGTTGAAACCATATTTGGCCTTGGCCGCTTCGGCCAGGCGCACCACCGCGTCGGCGGTCAGGGCTGTTTCATGGCGCAGGCGGAACCAGTCGTCATCGGCGTCGGCCTCGTTGCGGTAGTCCAGGTCGGTGGCGTTGCGATCCCCCACATAGAACAGGTAGCCGAGCATCTTCACCGCGTCGCGTTGCTGCCCTTCGCCGAGCAGGGCCGCCACCGGCACCTCAAGGAATTGACCGAGCAAGTCGAGCAGGGCGGCTTCCATGGCGGTGACGGCGTGGATGGTGATGCGCAGGTCGAAGGTTTGCAGGCCACGTCCGGCAGCATCCCGCGAGGCAAAGGTACTGCGCATTTGGTTGAGCACGCGCTGGTATTGGCCAATCGGCTGGCCGATCACCAGCCCGCGCGCGTCCTCCAGTGTTTCACGAATGCGCTCGCCGCCTGGCACTTCGCCCACGCCGGTGTTGCCGCTGCTGTCCTTGAGGATGACGATATTGCGCGTGAAGAAAGGGCCGTGGGCGCCGCTGAGGTTGAGCAACATGCTGTCGTGGCCGGCGACGGGGATGACTTGGAAGTGGGTGACTATAGGGGTATTCATGGCAAGTTCCTGACTGGGCTCAAAGGGGTTTGCTGAGAGGGGTGCCGGTGGTCACAGCGCTTGGCGCGGCCGACACGGCAGAAGGTGAAGTCTTGGCGAAGAACACCAGGATGGCCGCCAGCACCGAGGTGCCGGCCAGGCCATACAGCCCGCCCTGGATTGACCCGGTGGTTTGTTCAAGAAAGCCAAAGGTGGTTGGCGCGACAAAGCCGCCCAGGTTGCCGATGGAGTTGATCAGCGCGATCACGGCGGCGGCGATGCGCACATCCAGGTAGCCCTGGGGGATCGGCCAGAACAGCGACGACGCAGACTTGAACCCGATGGCCGCAAAACAGATCGCCACGAAAGCGAAGATCGGCCCGCCGGTGGTGGACATGAACATGCCGGCCGCCGCGATCAGCAGGGCCGCCGCGACCCAGGCCTGCTGGAACTTGAACTTGCCCGACAGCGACGCAAAGGCGTACATGGCAATAATCGAGATCAGCCAGGGGATCGAGTTGAAGAAACCGACCTGCACGTCGCTCAGGTCACCCATCTTCTTGATGATGCTGGGCAGCCAGAAGGTGGCGGCATAGATCGTCAGTTGAATGCAGAAGTACAGAGCGCAGAACAGCAGGATCTGGCGGTCCTTGAGCAGCTTGCCGATGGTCGGCTTCACCGTGGTCAGGGCTTCACGTTCGCGCTGTTCCTGGTCGATGGCGTCAACCAGGGCATCCTGTTCTTCGCGGCTCAGCCACTTGGCATCATGGGGCTTGGAGTCCAGCCAGAACCACACAAAGAAACCCAGCGCCACCGATGCCAGGCCTTCGATGGCAAACATCCATTGCCAGCCGTGCAAGCCCAGCCCTTCAATCTGCAACAAGGCCCCCGACAACGGCCCGGAGATCAATGACGCCACCGCCGAGCCACTGAGGAAGATCGCGATGGCCTTGCCACGCTCCACACCGGGCAACCAGCGGGTGAAGTAATAGATCACGCCGGGGAAGAAACCGGCCTCCGCCACGCCCAGCAAGAAACGCAAGATGTAGAAGTGGGGTTCGTTCTGGATGAACGCCATCAGCGTGGCGACGATGCCCCAGGTGAACATGATGCGGGTCAGCCAGATACGCGCGCCGACTTTTTGCAGCAGCATATTGGACGGCACTTCGAACAGCGCATAGCCAATGAAGAACAGTCCGGCGCCGAAGCCGTAGGCGGCTGCGCCGATGCCCAGGTCATGCTCCATGTGCGTGCGCACGAAGCCGATATTGACCCGGTCGATGTAGTTGAGGATGAACATGACCACGAACAGTGGGAGCACATGGCCCTTCACTTTGCTCACGGCGCGGGCGAGCGCTGAATCACTTTCGGGTGCGGCTGAGGCTGGGCTTGAATGCTTCACGAATGAAAACTCCCCCTGATTATTTTTATGCGGGCTTGGTGTTTTGTTGACGGACATCATACAAGTGGTTTTTTGAAGGCCGCAATCCTGTGAGAGCTGTTTTTGTTCTTATAAGCCGGTATTGAGATTGGCTATTTTGGTTATTTGCCAGATTTTATTGGGTTTTGCCCTGCTGGTGACGGCTCGGGGTGTGCGCTTCTCTCAAAGCGAAGACAGGGTCGGGTGAGTTGGGATGAGTGTGTTGTCATACAAGTTAGATGTTTTTCTCCACCACCCGTCGCCCCGTGCGCTCAGGGTGATAAGCTCCCCCCAGCCCAACCCCGTGGACCCGTCTCGATGCCGATTAAAAGCACACCGCCTGTGCGTAAACGTTCCGCCAACCTGGCCCAGGGTGTGGTCGAGGCACTGACCCAGCGCATCCGGTTGGGGCAACTCAAGCCGGGTGAAAAACTGCCGTCCGAATCCACCATCGTGCTTGAGCATGGGGTGAGCCGCACCGTGGTGCGTGAAGCCTTGTCCAAGCTGCAGGCGTCGGGGCTGGTGGAGACGCGTCACGGCATTGGAACCTTTGTGCTCGAGCAGCACACGCAGCCAGGCCTGCGCTTGCATGTAGACACAGTCGCCAGCGTGCGCAACATGCTCGAATTGCGCCTGGGCCTGGAAGTGCAAGCGGTGGCCTTGGCCGCGCTGCGCAGGAGCGAGGCACAACTGGCCCACATGCGCCAGGCGCTGGACGACTACCAAGCCTCCCTGGCCAATAACGACAGCTGTGTGGAGGAGGACAAGCGCTTTCACCAACTGATCGCCGAAGCCACCGGCAATACATTTTTCACCGACATCATGCAGCACCTGGGCACGGCGATGATTCCGCGCACCCAGGTGAATGCCGTCGAGCGCGGCGGCGCGGACTTTGCCCAACTGGGGCAGTTGGCGAACCTGGAGCACGAGGCGATCTATAACGCCATCAAGCGCCAGGACCCAGACGCCGCGCGCGCGGCCATGGTGCTGCACTTGACCAACAGCCGGGATCGATTTTCCGGGCACTCTTAAGGAATCACCGTTGAACGAACACACCTTGTCCCAGCGCCTGGAGCGCGTGGCCGCGCACATACCGGCAGGTGCCCGCCTGGCCGATATCGGCTCGGACCACGCCTACCTGCCGGTGGCCCTGATACACCGTGGCGCTATTGCTTCGGCCGTGGCGGGGGAAGTGGCCGCTACACCGTTTTATGCGGCCAACCGTACCGTGGCCGACAACGGCTTGACGCAGCACATCACCGTGCGTCTGGCCGATGGCTTGGCGGCGATTGAAGCGGGCGATGACATTACCGCTGTCAGCCTGTGCGGCATGGGTGGCGAGACGATCCGCGACATTCTCGACAGCGGCAAGGCGCACCTCAATGGCCGGGAACGCTTGATCCTGCAACCCAACGGCGGCGAGCAACCCCTGCGCCAATGGTTGATGGACAACGGCTACCAGATCCTGCACGAGGAGCTGCTGCGGGAAAACCGCTTCTACTACGAAATCATCGTCGCCGAACGCGCCGAGACGATGACCTATACCGCCGAGCAACTGTACTTCGGCCCGCTGCAAATGCAGGCGCGTAGCGAGGATTTTTTGGCGAAGTGGCAACGTATATTGCGCGAGAAACGCAAGACATTGGCCAGCCTCGAACAAGCGCGGCAGGCGGTGCCCGAGCAGAAAGTGCAGGAGATCGTGCAGCAGGTGAAGTGGATCGATCAGTTGCTCGCCTGAGCGACATCTCCCACATTAGAACTGTGATCCCCGGATATGCTCCAATAGCCGCATCATCAGCTCACCAGGAACCCGCCATGGCCGACACCACGGACCAAGCCTTCTACGACCGGGCAGACGCCCATATCGAACTGTCCAACGAACAGCTCAAGACCTGCGAAAGTCTCGGCGAGGTCAGCGCGTCAATGATGTTCGGCACCACACGCTTCAATGCCTGGGCCAGTGCGCGAAACTTCAAGTCCGGCGCCGAAATGGCGGATGCGCGGGAAGCGATGTTGAAGTATTTCTGCGACCAGTACCGGATGATGCTTGAGGATAACCTGGATGATCACATCAATAATTTCAGTCAGTACATGCGGGTGAACCCACAGGGTTGATCTGCGCATTTCAGGAACTCGTCTACTTCCTGTGCGTTGCGCAAGTGAATCACTGGAATCTGCGGCCCGATGTTCATGCGCGCCGCTTCAATGCCAGGTCGGCTCACCCGATCGTAGTTCCAGCAAAAGCTCAGGAAGTTCAGAAACTCCCTGTCCAGTTTCTCCTTGCAGCCTGCGGGCTTATCTGTACGCGGCCGGTCCAGCAAGCTGCGCATAAGCACTCGTCGCAAGCAGGTGGTGCGAGGTATGTCGAGCCATATGATGAGGTCTGCGCGCGGCAGGCGTAGATCGAAAGTCCGTCGGGCGTAATTGCCTTCACAGACCCATCGGTCCGATGCAACCGCTTGCCGGACCCGCGCGCGGAAGACCTCATTGTCGGCCTCCACCCAATTAGGCTCCCAGAACAATCTGTCCAGATGCACTACGGATAAATTCAGGCGCCTGCCAAGGTCGCGGGCCAGGGTTGATTTGCCACTGCCTGCGTTACCCAGTATCACGATGCGTTGCATGTGCAGTCCTTTGCTGTGGAACAGTCGAGCCTTGAGCGATATTACGTGATTTGCTCTTTAGGCGAACAACATTCAGGGCACTTCACCTCCGACGTGTAGTCTTCTGCTTATCCCTAACGGAGCTGTCCGCTATGATCACTGTCCATCACCTCAACAATTCTCGCTCACAACGCATTCTCTGGATACTTGAAGAACTGGGCCTGCCCTACGACATCAAGCGCTACCAGCGTGACGCCAAGACCAACCTGGCGCCGCCTGAACTCAAGGCCATCCACCCCCTGGGCAAATCCCCGGTGATCGAAGACGGTTCCCGCGTGCTGATCGAATCTGCTGCGATCATCGACTACCTCATCCGCCGCCACGGCAACGGCCAACTGCAACCCGACCCGGCCACCGACGCCTACGACAGCTATGTGCAATGGCTGCATTTTGCCGAAGGCTCGGCCATGCTGCCGCTGATGCTCAACCTCTACGTCGGACGCCTGGGTGAAGCGGGTGCACCGCTGCATCCGCGGATCGAATCGGAACTGGCCAACTACCTGGGCTACCTGAATGATGTGCTGGGGCGCACGCCGTACCTGGTGGGCGACGAACTCAGCGGTGCGGATATCCAGATGAGCTTTATTGGTGAAGTCGCCCAGGCCCAGGGTAAATTGCAGGCGTATCCGAACCTGGCGGCGTGGCTGCAAAAGCTCCAGGCGCGGCCGGCATACCGCAAGGCGGTGGAGCGGGGCGGGGAATACGCGTTCGCCAAATAACCAGGCTTGTGTGGGCGCTGTAGGAGCGAGCTTGCTCGCGAAAAACGTCAACGATAACGCGTGCTGCCTGAATAGGCGCGGCGCCTGTGGTTTTTTCGCGAGCAAGCTCGCTCCTACAGATGGCGAACAGGGCTTGCCCCTTCCCGGTTTTACAACTCGCTTCGGCAGATGAACCTTCGAGTCTCCCAGCGCTCACTTAAAAGGTGGCACTGGCTTTTCTCGAAAGGAATCTGCATGCACTCCACCTCGTCAATCGCGCCTGTAGAGCGCGAACTGAGCCTGCGGGCGGTCATCACCGGGATCGTGCTGGGTATCCTGCTGACCCCTTCCAACGTGTACGCAGGCTTGAAGATCGGCTGGTCGTTCAATATGTCGATCATCGCCTTGCTGATCGGCTATGGCCTCTGGCAGGGCCTGGCCAAGCGTTCCGGTGAACACCTGCCGTGGACCCTGCACGAGAGCAATATCAACCAGACCGTGGCCTCTGCCGCGGCGTCGATCATTTCCGGCGGGCTGGTCGCGCCCATCCCGGCGTATACCCTGCTCACGGGTAACCAACTGGCAGCGCTGCCGATGATTGCCTGGGTGTTTTCGGTAAGTTTCCTGGGGATCTGGATCGCGTGGTACCTGCGGCCGTCATTGCTCAATGACAAGGCACTGAAGTTTCCCGAAGGCATGGCCACCCTGGAAACCCTGCTGCACATCTACAATCATGGCCGCGAAGCCGCCACGCGCTTGAAAGTGCTGCTCGGCGCGGCGCTGTTGTCCGGGCTGGTCAAGTGGGTGGATACCTTCATGTGGGCCTTCCCGCGCTGGTCGCCGAACGCCCAGTTGGAGCGCCTGACCTTCACCGCCGACCCCTCCATGCTATTGCTGGGGTTCGGCGGCATCATCGGCATTCGCGTAGGCCTGACCCTGTTGCTCGGCGCCCTGCTGGCATGGGGCGGGCTGGGGCCGTGGCTGTTGGCCAACGGGTTGGTGAGCCTGCCCGCCGACAGCAACGGTCCGCAATTTGCCGCGCTGGTGGAATGGCTGCTGTGGCCTGGGGTGAGCCTGATGGTGTGTTCCACCCTGGCGTCCCTGGCGATTCGCCTGTGGGCATTGCATCGCTCGACCCGGGCGTCTGGCGGCACGCCGTGGGCGGTTCCCAAGCCCGGGCCTGCCGCGGGGTTTGCCTTGGCGATCGCGCTGGTGGTGAGCCTGCAAGCGCTGTTGTTCGGTATCAACCTGGGCATGGCGCTGCTGACCATTCCCCTGGCGATCTGCCTGGCTGCCGTGGCAGCGCGGGTGGTGGGGGCAACCGGTATTCCGCCGATTGGCGCCATCGGGCAACTGTCCCAGCTGAGTTTTGGCATCGTTGCGCCGGGCCAGGTGCCGATCAACCTGATGAGCGCCAACACCGCCGGCGGTTCGGCGGGGCAGTGCACGGACCTGATGAACGACTTCAAGGTGGGCAAAGCGATTGGCGCGACGCCGCACAAGCAAGTGATCGCCCAGATCCTCGGGATTTTTGTCGGCAGCATCGTCGGCGTATTCGCGTACCTGGCGTTGATCCCTGACCCTCAAACCATGCTGCTCACCGAACAATGGCCGGCCCCGGCCGTCGCCACCTGGAAAGCCGTGGCCCAAACCCTGACCCACGGTTTGGATTCACTGTCCCCCAGCATCCGCTGGGCCATCGGCATTGCAAGCTTGTTCGGTGTGCTGCTGGGCATACTCGACAGCACATTACCCACCCATCGCGCCCGCTATCTGCCAAGTGCGGCAGCCCTGGGACTGGCTTTTGTCTTGCCTGCGTCGGTGTCGCTGATGATGGCCCTGGGCGCGATCATGACCTGGGCCGTGAGCTGTCGCTGGCCGAGCTTGACGCAGCGCTTTGCGATCACGGCAGCGGCTGGGCTGATCGCTGGCGAGAGCATTACCGGCGTGGGCGCGTCGTTATGGCAGATGCTGGGGAGTGGGTGAATGGCCGACGTGGATTTACAACTCTTCACGAATTCAAAAGGCTCATCGTTATAGGCTTGGCGCTGCGATCACTGGATCAAACCCATTCAACTGAGCGTTGAGCCTGCCCCATGAAACTGCCTGCCCTCGCTGCCACGTTTCTCGCCGTTGCTACGCTGCACCCGTTACCCGTGCACGGCGCAGGCCCCATCACCCATGTCGCCATCTACCGTGGCCCGGCAGGCTGCCCGGATTGCTCGGAAAACGTGAAAACCGCCCTGCAGCGCCTGAACCCCAATTACCGGATCGACTTCGTCGGTGCCGATGAACCCGTCGACATCACGCCAAAAAATCTCGCGCGCTATGACCTCTACGTGCAACCCGGTGGCGGCCAGGACATCCCGGCCGCCCTCGACAGCCTGGGCGATGAGCGTGCCGAAGCCATCCGCGATTACGTTGCCAAGGGCGGTCGCTACCTGGGCCTGTGCATGGGCGCCTACCTGGCCGACGACAACAACCTCGGCCTGATCCCTCAGGCGCTTGATACCGAAGCCGGCCGTCCCGGTTTTGAAGTGGCCGGCATTGACGACGCCGCCGTGCGGGTGACGTGGGACGGGCAGCCTGACTCTGTGTTCTACCAGGACGGCCCGTATTTTCCCAAAGCCAGCGCCGCTGCGCCCTACAAGGTCATCGCGACCTACCACAATGGCGATGTGGCGGCGGCGCGGTACACCTACGAACGTGGCGTGGTGGTGCTGAGCGGGCCGCACCCGGAAGCTGGGCGGGAGTGGTTCGAAAATGCCGATATCGAGCTGAGCAAGATGCCGCGTGGCGAGCTGTTCGGGTCGTTGATACGCAGCGCGCAAGAGTAGGGCGCGCCGCCCGTTACTTCAGGGTGCCACCATTCCCCATGTCGATATCAGACACGATGGTGGCGTAACCAGGCTACTTGCGCCTGGCCTCGGGCACTTAAGGTGAGGGTCATTGGCCGCCCGAGAACAACAAAAACAATGACTAGCCTCAACTGCAACGATTCCAACGGTCAGCTGGCGCAGGGTTTCAAGCCGCGTCACGTGACCATGTTGTCCATCGCCGGCATCATCGGTGCGGGGTTGTTTGTCGGCTCCGGACACGCCATCGCCGCCGCGGGACCGGCGGTTTTACTGGCTTATCTGTTTTCCGGCCTGCTGGTGGTGCTGGTCATGCGCATGCTGGGGGAGATGGCGGTGGCGCGCCCCGACACCGGCTCGTTTTCCACCTACGCCGACCAGGCCATTGGCCCCTGGGCGGGTTTTACCATTGGCTGGTTGTACTGGTGGTTCTGGGTGCTGGTCATTCCCATCGAAGCCTTGGCCGCCGGGCATGTGCTCAACCAGTGGTTCCCTCAGGTCGATGCGTGGCTGTTCGCCTTGGTCTCAATCGTGTTGCTGGTGATCACCAATCTGTTCAGCGTGGCCAAATACGGCGAATTCGAGTTCTGGTTCGCCATGGCCAAGGTGATTGCCATCGTCGGCTTTATCGGCCTGGGCTTCAGCGTACTTATGGGCTGGATCCCGGATCGCGAAGCCAGCGGCTTGAGCCGCTTGATGGAAGAACACGGCGGGTTTGCCCCCAACGGCCTGTCGGCAGTGGTGGGCGCGTTCATTACCATCATGTTCAGCTTCATCGGCACTGAGGCGGTGACCATTGCCGCAGCCGAATCGAGCAACCCGGCGCAGAACATCGCCAAGGCCACCCGCTCGGTGATCTGGCGCATCGGCGTGTTCTACCTGTTGTCGATCTCCATCGTGATTTCCGTGGTGCCCTGGAACGACCCGCTGCTGGCGTCCGTGGGTTCCTATCAGCGTGCACTGGAAATTATGAACATCCCCAACGCCAAATTCATGGTCGATGTGGTGGTGTTGATCGCGGTAGCCAGTTGCATGAACTCCTCGATCTACATTTCCTCGCGCATGTTGTTTTCCCTGGGCAAACGCGGGGATGCGCCATCGGTCCTTAAAATCACCTCAAAGGCGGGCGTGCCCCGGGCGGCGGTGATTGCCAGCACCATCATCGGTGCGGGCGTCACGTTGCTGAGCTACTTCATGCCCGCGGGTCTGTTCCAGTTCCTGCTCGCCAGCTCCGGG
The DNA here is from genome assembly GCF_036346515.1 of Pseudomonas sp. AM4(2022). Lineage (NCBI taxonomy): Bacteria > Pseudomonadati > Pseudomonadota > Gammaproteobacteria > Pseudomonadales > Pseudomonadaceae > Pseudomonas > Pseudomonas sp. AM4(2022). Next base: position 260,592 of record NZ_JAOTNW010000008.1, on the reverse strand, counting down.
GCCATCGCGTTGTTGGTGTACTTGGTGATCGCGATCTCGCAACTGCGTATGCGTCGCTTGCTGCTTCGGCAAAACGTCGAGTTGACGTTTCGCATGTGGCTGTTTCCGTGGCTGACTTACCTGGTGATCGTGTTCATCTGCCTGGCCCTGGGAGTGATGATGGTGACGCCCGAGCACCGCACCGAAGTGTCCTCGACCATTGGCCTGGCGTTGGTGATTTCCTTCATCGGCCTGGTCACGTCGCGCCAGCACAACCGGGCAATTAAGCCGGTTGTGGTGGAACAAGCCTGACATTGCCGATTCTTTGTGGGCGGTGTTGTTGTCGGGAGTTGTGCTTGGCGCGATGGCCCTGCCAACTGGGTTGAACCCTGCACCGCCGAACCCCTGTGGGAGCTGTCGAGCTTTAGCGAGGCTGCGAAAGCGGTGGTTCAGACGATGAGGATTTCGCCTGTGCCGCCGCCATCGCAGCCTCGCCGGGGCTCGACAGCTCCCACATTTGGGCGGTGTTGTTCTCGGGAGTTGTGCTTGGCGGGATAGCCCTGTGAACCGAGATCAACCCAGCACCGCCGATCCCCTGTGGGAGCTGTCGAGCTTTAGCGAGGCTGCGAAAGCGGTGGTTCAGACGATGAAGATTTCGCCTGTGCCGCCGCCATCGCAGCCTCGCCGGGGCTCGACAGCTCCCACATTTGGGCGGTGTTGTTCTCGGGAGTTGTGCTTGGCGGGATAGCCCTGTGAACCGAGATCAACCCAGCACCGCCGATCCCCTGTGGGAGCTGTCGAGCTTCAGCGAGGCTGCGAAAGCGGTGGTTCAGGCGACGAGGATTTCGCCTGTGCCGCCGCCATCGCAGCCTCGCCGGGACTCGACAGCTCCCACATTTGGGCGGTGTTGTTGTCGGGAGTTGTGCTTGGCGCGATGGCCCTGCCAACTGGGTTGAACCCTGCACCGCCGAATCCCTGTGGGAGCTGTCGAGCTTTAGCGAGGCTGCGAAAGCGGTGGTTCAGGCGACGAGGATTTCGCCTGTGCCGCCGCCATCGCAGCCTCGCCGGGGCTCGACAGCTCCCACAGTTGGAATGTGTGCCTTTCGAGAGTTGTGCTTGCCCCTGTCAGAACTTCGTCTGTAGACCCACCCTGAGGGTTCGGCCCGGTGCCGGCATAAAGCTTTGCGCCAGCGGGTCCAGGTAGTAGCGGTCGGTGAGGTTTTGCAGCGAGACATTCAGTTGGGTGTGGTCCTGCAATTTGTAGTTGAGGAACAAGTCCACCAGCGTCACTTCGCGATAGACCAATTGCGGCGTGGTGGCGCCTGTCTGCCAGGGTTTATCGGCGGTCACCGTGGGGCCGGAGGTGTAGGTGATGCGCGTGCCGACCGTCAGCGACTGGTCGAAAAAGCGCAGGCCGGTGGTCAGGTTGGCGGCAAAGCGTGGCGGGTTCTGGGTGTTGGTGTAGGAGCCCATGAAACTGCCGGGCGTGCAGTTGGGCGTCTGGCTGGTGTCGCGATAGCGGTTGCTGCTGGCACGCAGGCGAGCGGCGAACGCCGAGTCGCAGGTTTGGGTCTTGAGGTAGTAGGTGGATGACAGGTCGGCAAACACACGGCCGGCATCGTAATGGGACTGCAACTCCAGGCCGCTGGTCTTGAAGCTGTCGGTGTTGCTGAATTGCATCTGGCCCATCAGGCCGGGGCTGGGGTCGTAGTAACGGGTGATGTAGTTTTTGATCGTGTTGTTGAAGTACGCCAGTTTGATCGCCGCCTCATCGTCAGCCACAAACAGGCCTTTTTGGAGGGTGCTGGCGCCGATTTCCCAGTTGCTCGAACGCTCGGGCTTCAAGCCTTTGCCGGGTAGAGTTTGTAATACGCCCTGGCTGGTCTCGAACAGCGACGGCATCCGCAGGCCCTGGGTGTAAGAGGCGTAGACGAAGGTGTCGGGCGCCACCTCCAGATTGATGCCGAAGGCAGGCGCAAACGCACCGCCGCTGTTGCGGTTTTTTCCGGAGTAGTCATAACCGCTGACCACTTCGCCCACTTGGGGCTCATACACCGTGGTATCCGTGGCCCCGAAATCGTTATAGCGCGGGCCCTCAAATGGGTAGTTGCTGTTACTGAAAACGATGCCGTTGTTCAGGCGCGGGTCGGTAGCGTCGGTGTAGTCCCCGTTCGTGTCGGGGAACCAGAGCATGTTGCCGTAGGCCCCGGCGTTCGTGGCTGACACGTAGCGCAACGGGCGCTCTTCCCGGCGCGCCGTTGAAAGCGGCACATGGTCTTGTGTGCGGTAATAGGTATAGCGGCCACCGCCCCATAGTGTCAGGCGGTCCACGGGTTGGTATTCGAGCTTGCCGTTGAGGTTGAATTCCTGGCGTGAACCATCGCGCAAACTGCGGTTGGCGTTGATGTCGTGCTGGGTAGTGACCACGCCTTTTTGCGGGCGCAGCTCTTCGACCTGGAAGCCACCGCCCAAGTCCAGCTTGAGGTCACCATAGTCGCTGGTGAACCGTGAGGTATTGGCCAGGTCACCGCCGATGCGACGGTTGGCTTGGCGGCTCCAGTTGCGGTCCGAACGGTAGGCTTGGGAAGCGGGCGCGAGCACTGAAGTCAGTTGGCTGGTTTGCGCATCGGTCATCCACAGGCTGGTGGTAAGGTCCACCAGTGGGTTGTTGGTGGGCAGGTAATGGTAGCGCGCGGTATAGGTGTCGATCCGGGTATGGCCCAGCGGATACTGGTAGATGCCGCCGGTGCCGAACCGAAAAATATCCGACGGCATGATCTCGCCGATGTGCCCGTTGTAGCGCTGGTAACCGAGGTCGAAGGTGTGTTCGTCGGTGGGGCGGATGGTGGTCTTGAGCAACCAGGATTCAGTCTCGGCCGACGAATTGAGTACTTCTTCGCCGGCGTTATAAGTGCTGGCCACCGTGCTTTCTTCGTCGCCATAGCGGTCGTAGGTACGGTAGCGATCCTGGCCCTTTTTGCCGGCAAAATAGTTGCCTTGATTGCGGTGAGCGTAGGCTGCGACCACATCGAACAGGTCATGGGTGTAGGCAAACGCGGCGCTGCCGGATTCGGCTTGGGAGCCGAACAACCCGCCACGGTTTCGGTGCGGTTCGGCGTACAGGCTGCCCTCGAATGAGTGACCGTCGCGGTAGGCGGGCGCAACGCCGTTGTTCCACGCCTCGCCCTTGAGGCGCAGGCCGATGTTTTGCCCATCGCGCAGAATGTCTTCAACCCCCAGGGTGCGCATTTTAACCGTGCCGCCGATGGCGCTGGAGTCAACGCTGGGGCCCTTGTCGATGGTCACGTCGCTGATCAAATCCGGGTCGATGTAACTGCGCTGTTGGGTGCCGGCATAGCCGCGATACACATCCAGCGCTTGCTGCGCGCCATCCACCGTAACCGCCACGCGGCTCTGGCCCTGGATGCCGCGGATGTTCACATCCAAACCGCCGCCGTTGCGGCTGTCGCCCACCTGCACGCCGGGCTGGCCTTTGAGCAGGTCGCCGGCGGAGATCACGCCGAAGCGTTGCATGTCCTCACCGGAGATATACACGGAGGAACGCGGCGCCGAATACACCTGCTGTTTTCGTGGGTCTTCGCCGATGACTTTCTGCGTGGGCAGCGCAAGGGCCGTGCCGCCCGGGTACAGCTCGTAGCTGCCATCGGCCAGGCGCTGATAACTCAAGCGCGTGCCTTCCAGCAGCCGTGTCAACGCTGCTTCGGTGGTGAAGTCGCCGGTCAGGCCCTGGCTGCTCTTGCCGGCAGTCAGCGTGGCGCGCCCCGCCATGCTGATGCCCGCCTGTACGCCGAAGCGCGAGAGCACCTGGTCCAGCGTACCGGCGTCGATGTTGAAGTGCTGGCGCTCATCGGCTGCCAACACCGCCGCGCCGTACAGCGGTTGCAAGCCAAGAAACAGCAGGCCGAGCGTGCGGCTGCGCAGAACATGGAGGGGGGAGGTCATGCAGGGCTCCTGAGGGTGAAGGCCCACCTGTTTCGATGGGTTATTCCCATAGGCCAAGCGACGTGGAAAAAACTGCGCTGTATGACAAAAATATTTTCAGGCTGGCACCACGGTCACCCAATAGCGCGTGCGCCGCTCAATGCGCACCGGCAGCGCTTGGGCGAGCAGGGCCAGGGCTGCATCGGTATCATCGAGCTGGAAACTGCCGGTAACGCGCAAGCCTGCAACGGTTTCGCCACAGCGCAAAATCCCTGGGCGATAGCGCGAGAGTTCGGCCAGCAGCGTGTCCAGGCGCATGCGTTCGGCGGGCAGCAAACCCCGCAGCCAGGCTTGGGCGATGAACCCATCGGTAGGGACCGGCGCGGCCATCCCCTGACTGTCCACCTGGGTGCGCCAACCTGCGTCCAGCCGCAGGGGCAGTTGGTGGCCTCGCGCATGCACCTGCACCAAGCCGCGCAGGACCGTCACCTGAGTGCTCTGGCGGTCGTGGCGCACCAGCAGATGGGCGCCCTGGCTGTGCAGTGTCGCGTCGGGTGTCAGCAGTTGTAGCGCTCGCGATTCGACGGGCGCGTCCAGGGCCATCTCGCCTTCGACCAACTGCACACTGCGCTGTGCGGCATTGAAGTCCAGGTTGACCGCGCTGGCGGTGTTCAGCCACAGCGTACTGCCGTCCGCCAACCGCCACTGGCGCCGCTCGCCGGTGCTGGTGCTATAAGTGGCCAACGCCGAACGTACCACGGTGGACTGCGCACCCTGCCACGACAGCCCGCCGAGCAGGCCGACAGCGAGCAGGGCCTTGAGCACTTGGCGGCGCTGCTGTGGATCATTCCCGGCAGCTTCCAGCGCCCGCCGCGTGGTGGCATCCGCCAACAGCGCCGCCCCCGGCTGCAACGACAACGGCAAGCTGCTGACACGTTGCCAGGCGTATTCATGTTCGGTCTTGGCCTGGCGCCATTGCTGCAAAGCCAAACAATCGGCAGCGTTCATAAGCCCGGATTGGCTTTTGACCAGCCAGTCGATGGCGCTGTCGCGGACCTGCGGATCAACCGGCAGGCTCATTCAAAACGACTCGCGTAACACACGCTGAACGCCTTGCCCATGGCCCGCTGCACCTGAGCCACACTGAGGTTCAACTGCGCGGCGATTTGTGGGTAGGTCAAGCCGTCGAGCTGGGACAAAAAGAAAATCCGCCGCACCGGCATCGACAGCCCCACCAGCAATGAGTCGAGTTGCAGCAGGGTCTCGATGGTCAGCAGCCGCTCCTCCGGCGAAGGCTCCAACGCTTCGGGCCGAGCGGCCAGTGCCTCCAGGTAAGCGCGTTCAATCGCCTGACGCCGCCAGCGATTTATCAGCAAATCATTGGCAATCTTGGCCAGAAACGCCATGGGCTGGCGCAGCTCGCCCACCTCCTGGCGCGAGCACAACACGCGCACGAAGGTGTCGTGGGCCAGGTCCTCGGCATCGGCACGGTGCCCCAGACGTCGATGCAACCAGCCCCGCAACCAAGTGCGGTGGCGGGTATACAACTGCTCGACCGGCGAGGCGGTGCTGTCGTTGAACATGTGAGATTCGCTTGGCTTAAATGATAACTCTTCTCATCTTATGGGTTTTGGTTGAGGGTTGTACAGCGCTAAGCAGCGTACGCTTGCGCTCAAATCCACTGATCGTTGACTGCCGTCCGCTCTCCGCCTTCGTGTCCGGTGTTCAAGATGCCCCTTGGCTCGATCATCATCAGCCTGGCTTCTCCTTCGGCGGCGGTCCTGTGCTCAATGCCACGCGGCACCACATACAACTCACCCGGCTTCACATACACCGGGCCACCCGGCAGGTCGATACGCAGCGTGCCTTCGAGCACCAGGAAGGCCTCATCGGTTTCCGGGTGTGAGTGCCAGATGAATTCGCCCTCGATGCGCACCACCTTGAACTGGTAGTCGTTCATTTCGGCAACCACTCTTGGGCTCCATTGCTGATCGATGAGCGAGGCTTTGTGCGCGAGGTTTATCGGTTGGACGGGTTGCTGTAGGTGAGTCATGCTGAGCCTTCCTGTCGGTGAGAAGGCCAGACTATCCGGGCGACAGGTCAGAGGCTTGTACGATCCTGCAACCCCTCCACTCGCACGCCCCCGCATTCCCCATGGGAATGCAGCACATAACATTAATGAATTTTTCTTGCTGCCACGGTTAACGTAATTTGCGTCAAGGCCACGGAGAACCGCCTTGAACTCATCCTCACCCAACCCTGCTGACAAATTCGATACCTCAAGAGCCAACGAGTACGCACGACAAAGCCGTATCGCGTTGGCGGGCTATGACGCGTGCCAGGACCTGGCAGCGTGCATGCTGGCGGCAAGCCTTGGCGATACCCCTTCGGCCAAGGTACTTGTGGTCGGCGCCGGCGGTACGGCGCAAGAGATCATCGCCATGGCCAGCCTTGAACCGGGCTGGCGTTTTATGGCGGTTGATCCCTCCCAGCCGATGCTGGACGCGGCAAGGCAGCAGTTGGAAGCCAACCACTTGCTTGATAGAACCACCCTGCATCTCGGGCAGCTCGAAGACCTGCCAGCAGACGCGTCATACGACGCCGCCACCTTGATCGGTGTGCTCCACCATCTGGAGGGTGACGACGCCAAGGACCGGATACTGCGATCGATTCGGGCGCACCTGAAACCGGGGGCACCGCTGATCGTCGCGGGCAATCATTATGCGTATGCCAGCCAGCCGTTGCTGCTGGCGGCATGGGGCCAACGGTGGCGTCAGCATGGCGCCACCCCGGACGAAGTGAAGGCCAAGCTCGGAAAAATCCTTCAAGGCGCCGACCCTCCACATTCCGAAGCGGCGGTTCAGAAACTGTTGCACGACGCCGGGTTTGGCGATGCGACCCGTTTCTTCAGCAGCCTTTTCTGGGGGGCTTGGTTGACGTGCAAGGTGGGGTAGCGATGTTCCCCCTGCTCAACAACCCGTGGCGCGATTCAGATCGCCCGGAGAGTAGCTAGCCGCCGACGCCAATCGCCGCTATGCCGAAGGTGGCATTCCTCTTCGGAGTCGAAACTGACGCAGCGGGCGATGTTCGGGACGTGCACGTCAGCGTCATCCAGCGCGGCGGTGGTCAGCTCGCGCATACGGGCGTCTGCCCCGGTTGCGAGGGCGTGAGCCTTGCTCGCAAGGCTGTCGAATACCCAGATCACCCGCAGGCTTTGGGGGAAGGCGCGGTAGTCGACTGTGTGGGTCAACCAGTCGAAGCCCGGGATTTCGACCTTTGCGATCTCGCAGGCGTCGGTCAGGGCTGCAATGAGACGGCGTTCGATACGGGCGTGGTCGCGTGAGGCAGGCGGCATAAGGGAAATCCGTGAATTCTGGGAGTGGGTTGGGGTGTCAGGCGAGAGGCTGATCAGAGCATAGGTATCTACACAACTTCGGCACGACGCTAAATCTGTGGCGAGGGAGCTTGCTCCCGTGACGGCCTGACAGCCGATGCATGTCCATCTGACGCTCCGAAATCCAAATGTGGGAGCTGGCTTGCCTGCGAAGACGGCCTAACAGTCAACACAGTTGGACCGTGTACATATCCATTCCTGCGGTAACGGCCACCTAGGGTTCCGCTCTGACAGCGGCTCACTTTTGAAAAGCGCAAAAGTAAGCAAAACGCTCTTGCCCCACCACTCGGCACCTCGCCTAGGCTCGGTGTGCCCGAACACAGTCTTGAATCCGTGGGCCGCCGCCACGCGCCATCCATGGCGCGGGGCGGCTAACCCGGCGTCCTGCCGGGTTACCCACGAATTCAAGCCTGCGTTCGGCCAGCGTGGTTTAACGGGGCGCCTGAGATCAAGATCAAAAGCAGATCAAGATCAAGAGCGACTCGCTTCGCATCGTGGTTACCGTTGAGCGCTACAGAGTTGTCTGGATACCTATGCTGATCAGAGCGGGCGCGATTGAAGCGAGGGACGCAACCGTTGCCATTCATTCCAGCAATCCTCGGCAACGATATCCGGGTAACCCCGTTCTTGTTCCATCGCCAGCGCGGTGGAGAAGGTTACCGCAATGCAGGTGGCCTGGTCGCGGAGATCGCAGACTTCGACTTCGTTTAGGGGGGCGCCTTTTTTCGATTCGGCGGCCGTCAGCACGGCGGCAAGGGCGGGGACAAAAACCAGGCAGAGGGGCTCGGTAGACATCAGCTTTTTCCTGAGTAGGGTGGGTGGTGCGCTTATTCTTCAGGGTTGATCAACGATCTCAACGTATGGTCCTCCCAAACGCCAGCAATCTTCAGATAGGCTCGCGCATGTCCTTCCTTCTCAAACCCCAGCGACTCCAGAAGGCGTTCACTTCGCACATTGCGGGGTAAATGATTGGCCATGATCCGGTGAAGCCCCAACTGCTCAAAGCAATGACGGTTAGTGACCTGAAGTGTTCTTTTCATCAGGCCACGGCCCTGGGCAGATTCCGCCAACGAGAAGCCGAGATGACAGGCCTGAAAAACGCCTCTCACAATGTTCGTGTAGTTACACCGCGCTAGAACTTCTCCGCTTTCGGATTCAAGCAAGAGGAAACACAGAGCGTTGCCAGCCTGCATATTGTTGACCTGCTGCTCCACCCTGGCCTTGGCGTTGCCAGTGGTGAAGTATTCCTCGTCCCTGAGCGGCTCCCAGGGTTGCAGATGCCTGCGATTGACGCGTTCGTAACGGCTGACCTTCTCGAAATCATCGCAGCACAATGGCCGAAGGTAGTAGCCCTCAACGCAATACTCCATAAACCCCTCCAGATTTATCAATGCCCCAATCTGACTGCATAGCCGCAAAGAATAGCGCCGCTGCGCGTAAAGCGACCCCTTTCACTGCAAACAGGTCTACCATGCCAGCCCCGGCAGTGGTTCCACTCGCTCCCGAACTCAATTTTTCAAGGTAGCGATAATGTCCATCGACCAGATCTCCCTCCCCAAAGGCGTCGGCCCCCACGCCGCCAAGCTGCTTGACGCTATTACTGGCGCCTCCACCCATGAAGAACTCAACCGTGCTGGCGGTAAAGCCGAGGGTTTTGTGCTGGGGCTGGAGGCCACCAAGGCGATCAAAAGCCAAATTGCAGAGTCGTTGTATGTGGCGTATGACAATGCGGCGAGCAATCGGGCTGGTGAACTGAAGGGCTAGTACAAGTCAGCCCATGGTTCCGGAATGAGCGCCAATCGCCGGAATAGGCTGACGAACATAATAATTGTCGAATTCACTGCTTTCGATGAACTGGAAGCCATGGCGGGTATAAAAGCGATTCGAAGCGCTTTCTTTGAGAGCCCCCACTTTAATAGGAAGCGCAGCCGCATCCGCCTCTTTGAAAATCTGAGAGAGAACAGCAGACCCTACCCCTGACCCTTGCGCGCCCGGCCTGACATACAAGTGGTCGAGCAAGAGTTCATTGGGGTGATGTTTGACCACTACGAAACCTACCCGCTCTCCAGCTGCCTCGATATAGCGTGTATTGCGAGCTTCAAAGCCGCCAAGAAACCGCTCCCGCGCACGCACTGGGTCAAATCGCCCAACACGCTCCAGACTTTCGCGCATGGCCTCAATTCGAATGGCTACCAGATTATCCAAGTCGCTTTGTTGAACTGGGACCAAAATGATCGGGGAATTTTGATTGGGTGCGACGGGCATATTGTGTGCTCCAACTACCATCCTGGGGCCCCAGTATAGAGAGCCTGATACTGATGAGGCGACCTGCATGGTATGTTCACGGCATACATGGAGTAACGGCCCCCAGGAAGGAAATTGCAATGCCAGTGGACACCCACCCAATCCGCATTCTCTCGCAACGCCTTAGCATTGAGCCCTTCTGCGAGCAGGACGCTGCTGAGTCCTTCCCTTGTATCACACCGTCTCTGACTCGCTACATGTCCTGGGAACCGCCTGCCTCGCTAGAAGAGTACGCGCAAGTCTGGGGGCGGTGGCTGCCTGCGATAGCGGATGGCAGCGATATTGTGTTTACGGTCAGGGAGCGGGTGAATGCTCGTTTTGCCGGCTTGGTCGGGCTGCACCATACCGGCAGTGAAACACCGGAGTTGGGTGTCTGGATTCGTGAAGATAAACATGGGTTGGGGTTTGGTGGTGAAGCGGTGCGGGCGGTTGTTCAGTGGGCTAGCCAGTGGGTGGTGGCGAAGTACTTTATCTATCCTGTTGCGACGCAGAATCGTGCGAGTCGACGTATTGCCGAAGCTTTGGGGGGAGTTGTCATTGAGAGGCGGATGGCGGAGAAATATGATTCGGTTGTGTATGAGATACCGGGGGGTTAACCCTGGGAATCAGGTTGTCCGGATGCCTGCCTTTGGCCGAGGGCTGCCCCTCGTGACCGGCTGATATCGGCCAGAAGCGGACGTCCGTGAACCACCGTTTACAAGCTGATCCGGTCTTTTGTTGCCTGAGCTTTTGACAAGCTGGATTATGCCGGGGCTGGCCGAGTCAGTCGGCCTGGTCTTCCTCAAGCCTATTGCGCAGGTGGTTTAGAACCTGATGGGTAGTCTGGATAGCATCGATGTCCAACCCCTCCGCCAGCTCATTAATCCAGGGCGTCTGAAGATTCATCGCCAGATCGAATGCTGCTCTTCCAGCTTCAGTCAGGACAACCAACTGCGCCCTGCGGTGGTGTGGGTTCGGCTGAAACTCCAGCAGTCCATCCTTCACCAGATCGTTAACGATTCGCTGAACGTTTTGCCGATTTGCCCCCATGTCGCGAGCAATCCATGAAACCGGTTGTGCTCGTTCGGCGTACACAATAGTACCCAGTAGTTGCCAGCGGGCGCTTGTCAGACCTAGCTCTGCGACGAGTCGATCGCCTGCAGTAAGCAGACGCGCACTTGCTCGAAAGATCTCAAGAACCAGGTCGCTCATGGCGCGTCCTGGGGGGGTGTAGTTTGTCTTTTTCATAGCGCGAATCCTTCCACGTTGACACCATGATGTCAATCGCAGTAGGTTTGGAACTTGAAACCCAAATTGTCATCATGATTACAATATAGAGGTCGCCATGCTTTCTATTCGCCCCCTTGATCCGATCGTGCCCATCACTCAGCAGCTGCATTGCAGCGAAGCTCCAGTGGTATTGATCAACCTCTTCACTGTCGACGCAGACGATATACCTGACCTCCTTTGCGCATGGGAGCTGGATGCCAACTGGATGAAACAACGTGCCGGTTTCATTTCCACGCAGCTCCATCAGGCCATCGGTGGCAGCAACATGTTCTTGAATTACGCCGTATGGGAATCGGTAGAGCGGTTTCGCGATGCTTTCAATCATCCAGAATTCACCAATGCCTTGGCGCGGTATCCCTCAAGTGCTTTGGCCATGCCGCATCTGTTCACCAAGGTAGCGGTGTCGAATATCTGCACGGCCTGAGTATTAACCAACTGTCTGACGGTATTAGATAAATGCTTAGACGATTACATTTGATCTCCAGCACGCTGGCACTGATGTGCATAGCCACCTTCTTTCTGTCGACTATTTTTGTCGAGCTCATCGGATCCGGACACTCGATAGCCTCACTCAAGCACCTGATCGTGAGTCCCGGGCTTTGGATACTGGTACCGACAATGATTGCGACCGGTGCAAGTGGAGTGCTAATGAGTCGGAAACGACAAGGACGACTGGTCGCTTTGAAGAAGAAACGTATGCCATTCATTGCCGCCAATGGCCTGCTGGTTCTGATGCCGTGCGCCATTGTGCTTAACCAATGGGCGTCGGCGGGAAGCTTCGATACGCGTTTTTACCTCGTACAGGTAATCGAACTGATCGCAGGGGCCACCAATCTCGCATTAATGGGGCTGAATATGCGTGACGGCCTGCGCCTCAGCGGCCGACTGCTGCGGGTTGCACTTCACAGACAGTAAGCTGAATACTTGTTTCTGCTTGTCTAAAAGAGTGGAAAAGGGGACGAGTGGAAAAGGGGACGGATTTATTTCTAGGAAAATAAATCCGTCCCCTTTTCGATTGGAATCAAACGCCCGGTCAGCCACATCAATTCAACGTTACGCTGGGCTTCTCGCTCCAAGCGCCGGCTCGACTGAATTCGGTTGAGATAGCCGTAGATGTAGATCTTCAGCAGGATCGCAGGGTGATAACCAGGTCGGCCTGTATCAGCAGGAATAGCGCTATCAAACCCCAAATTGACTAAGTCGAGTTCGTCGACAAAGACGTCGACTACGCGAACCGGATTGGTATCACTGACGTAGTCGTCAAGGCTTCGGGAAGCAGGGTGCTTTGTCCGCGATAGTCACCTTGGATGAAACGTTTCATAGGCAATCCTCCGTTATCACTTTGGGCAATCGTAGCAACGTTGGAAGACTCTTGATGTACTCTGATGCAAGAAAGTAATGCTAGTAAATTTGGAGCTTAAGGACCTGCCCATGGATGTGATTTCAGCGCACCTATTTTCTACAAATCACCGTACTCAAATTGAAGGAAGCGATCACTGTGGCTGTTTTTACTGCTTAGGTGTGTTTTCGCCCTCAGAAATCACTGAGTGGGTTGATCTAGATAGCACCGCTCTGTGTCCGAAGTGCGGGATCGACTCGGTCATCGGTTCAGCATCCAGTCTGCCGATTACCCCTGAATTTCTTTCGAAAATGCACGCACACTGGTTCTAGAATATCCCGTCATTCGACGGCATCCCTTCGGTTTGAGCCCTACAGACTAGCTTTACCTCAGTGCCGCACGTTCCTGCTAAGTATTTACACACTCTGGGCCGAAAGCAGTCGCCGCTCTCGTCATCGCAGATGGCTTTGTGCCGAGGCTGAATCCACCAAAGTCATCAAGCGCCAACTCGCCGAGTCGTTGTATATGGCCTACAACGACGCGGCGAGTCATCGGGCTAATGAGTTGAAGAGCTGATCATCAGCCAGGGCAGGGCGCTTCGCGGTCAAGGAGTCTGGCGGTGAGGAGTACGCCCAGTTCGCTCAGTTGGTGGATGGCCAGGGCGATGTCGCGGTGTTTGCCGTTGAGGTCTTCGGACAGGTCGAGCAGCAGGGTGCTGACGCTGGTGAAGGTTTCGTAGCTGTTGGTGATGAGGGTTTCGTTGCTGGCGTTGGGGGCAACGTTGAAGAGGGCGCTTGAATCTGATTTGAGCATGTTTGAATTCCCGTTTAGGCCACCATCCTTTAGCTACTAAACATAAGGGCGGCGGCTGTGCGCAGGTTAGTAGACCGGGGAATCCAAACAAAGCCGGCGCACCCGAAGGTGCCCTGCGCACAGCCACCATCAAACACAGACGCAATGTCTGATCGATGAAACTTGTGCACATTGTTTGGATAAACCCTCAGGCTACTAAACCCGATCACTGAACAATTCAGCGACCGAGCCACCTTAAAGACGGCCACTCCAGTGCACAAGCCGGCGGATTCTGACGCAGGCGTAGGCAATGGAGCAAGGTGCGGCAGGGGAATCGGATTTTGCCTTCAGGCGCTGCGTGATCGTTTGGGTTTTTCGCGAGCAAGCTCGCTCCTACAGGAGTGTTCATCACCTCAAACGAAATTGTTAGCATTGAACGCGTTTCATATTGGAGGCGGGGATGGATGAAACGATATGAGGTTCAACGGATCACCCACCTTCCGCGCCAGATACAAGCGCTGGAAAAGGAAGCCGTTGGCGAGGGTTTCAGGTTCCTCACTCGTCTGATTAACGAATGGCACTCTGAAGCAAACCGCTTTGATGCACCCGGCGAGTGTCTGATGGCGGCCTATTTGAATCAGCAACTGATAGGCATCGGCGGTCTTTCTGTTGATCCCTATGCTGAAAATAATGTGGCCAGACTGCGACGGGTGTACGTCGCAGCTTCGTCAAGGGGGCAACACGTCGGACAGACGCTGGTAAAGGCGCTTGTTGAACGTGCCGCTCTCAGGTTTCAGGTCGTGCGTCTTTTCACGGATACGGCTGAAGCAAGCGCTTTTTATGAGCGCTGTGGCTTCAAGCGCACAGATGAGGCTCAGGCGACTCATATCATGCGGCTTGGCGGTTTCTGAGGCGGGCAGCTATTTGCCGGTTTCAGCCTGTTATAACCAGCTGAAATGACTCGAAGCAGTCAGCCGCACCAGTGCACTGCGGAGTCGACATGAATGTGTTTTTGCTTTTCAGCTATGAAGGGTGTGTCGAGCGTGCCCAGGGCTATCGAAACCCAGTCGGCAAACTCGCCTTGAGATCGTGACCAGAACAATGTTGAGCCACAATGCGAGCAAAATTCGCGTAACACGGTTTCTGAGGATGCGTAGGTTCTGATGCTGTTGGCGCCGGAAAGTACCCGTAGTGCGTCACGGGGAACACTGCCGTAAGAAGCGAATGCGGCCCCGTGACTTTTGCGGCACTGGCGGCAATGGCAGTGGCTCACTGACTTGGGCGTGGCGGATAGCTCGTAAGTGACGGCTGCGCATAAGCAGCTTCCCTGATACACCGTTGTCATTCGCTTTTCCCGTCATGCGAAAAACGTCAGCGTAACCGTCCCGCTCTGAGTGATGCCACCACCTTTCCGCTACTAAACAGTGGGTGGCAGCTGTACGCAGGTTAGTAGACCGGTGGATATCTAAAGCCGGCGCGCCCGAAGACGCCCTACGCACAGCCGCCATCAAGCACAGACGCAATGTCTGATTGATGAAACTCATGCACTAATAGATACCCAAGCTCAGGCTACTAAACCCGAATCACTGAACAATTCAGCGACCGAGCCACCTTAGAGACGGGCACTCCAGCGCACAAGCCGGCGGATTCTGACGCAGGCGTAGGCAATGGAGCAAGGTGCGGCAGGGGAATCGGATTTTGCCTTCAGGCGCTGCGTTATCGTTTGAGTTTTTCGCGAGCAAGCTCGCTCCTACAGGAGTGGGTCAAGAGTAGGTTGTTATCAAGGTGCGGGTAGCTGGACAATAGATGCCGACGAGCCAGCAACGAAGCATCAGATGTGCGTACTTTTGGTTCGCTCGGGTGGGCTCTACAAACTGCAAGATTACTGATCGGAAAAAAACCAATGCTAGGGAAAGTCAGCAGTAAACATCTCGTCTGGGCCGCAGTCGCACTTTGCGCGACCCTGCTGTCCGGGTGCGCTACGTCACGCTACGACGGCAAGCACGCACCGGACCCGAGTAAGGCGATCATCGCGGGTTCGATTGGTGAGAGCTATCTGATGCAGCCGCATGGGCTGGTGGTTGAGATCAAGCAACAGGGAGCCCCCGGCACCGCATTACGGCTGACGACGTTGGGCAATGAAGATGATCAGCCATCACCCCATGTGCTGGGCCATTACTTCATGTATGAAGTGCCGCCAGGTGTGTATGAGTACACGCAGTGGCATTACGTGTATTACGCGGGTAAGTCCATGCCGCGCCCGGTGCCTGCGGTTTTCTCGGTGAGGGCCGGGGAAACTCTCTATATCGGCGATCTGCGCGTCGATGCCCTGCGCTTTTGCCTGTCCAGCGTGAACAACGCCGAGGACACGGTGCAGGCGCTCAAGCGCAAGTACCCAATGCTTAAGGAGCGGAACATCGTGAATCTGACGCCGAAGAGTGGTTTTGCGCCTTGGCCGAGTTCTGATGCCACTGACTTCGGTAAAGGGCTGTGCACGATCTGAACCCGGTAACGGTGACAGTCATCAAACCCGCCGCCCATTGATCCACGTTCAAGGAGTTTCATGCCATGAAGCGCTCTACGCTACTCTGGGCCAGCCTGTTCGCAGGCCTGGTCTCACTGACCGGCTGCATCAGCGGTCCCGATCTGAAAGGCCAACCATTCTTCACATCACCAGCAGAGCCCCGTGCGGATGAGGCCACGGTGTACTTCTATCGCACGTCGGCCAGCATCGGTAGCGGGGTCGCCCCGACTATTCAGGTCGATGGCCGCACCATCGGCAGCTTGCCTTCCGGTAGTTTTTTCAAGGCCGGCATTCCCGCCGGTAAGCACAGCGTCGCCTCCACCTCGCCACCGATCATCAGCGGTATGGTTAACCAGCGTTTCGATATCACCGTCGAGAATGGCAAGGTGTATTACATCGCCGACCAACTCAGCACCTCTGACTACAAGGATGGGCAGACCTTGGGTGAAGTCGACGGCCGTCGTTTCAGTGGAACAATGTTTTACTCGCGCTACGCGCTTGTGCCTGCCGAGGAAGCGCTGCGTTCTATAAAGTGGTGCCAGGAGTTGCCTGCAACCGCACGGTAACCACGCGTCCAACTTTATCAAAAGCTAACTTGCCGACAGAGAACAACCCCACAATACCGCGGCATTGTGGGGTTGCTACGCCTGCGCCTACACCGCCCCGAAACGCACCTCCACCGACAGGCTGCCCCTGTTATCGCTCAGGCCAGCCCCATAACGCCCGGCCAGGTCGTCATTGATGCACAATTGCAACTCCCCTTGCTGGCCACGCGGCAATTGCGCCTGGTTGCCGACCAGGAACGGCGCGCCGCTGGTGCCAATACGCCCGATCAACGCGCCTTCCGGTTGACCGGGCAAGGTATAGCCGGGCTTGGCGGTCAGGCCTGGGTGGCCCGCCGCGCCGACCATGCCGGTGCCCGGGTTGGCCGTCCACTGCCCACCGGTGCACACCGCCATTTGCCAGCTATGCCCGTTGACCTGCACGCCGGTGCCTTGCCAGGCCTGGTTGGCCTGCACCTGTACGGTAAGCTTGAGCAGGTCGCTGGCGACCACGTCGGCGGCCTGGAAGGTCAGCGCGGTGATGGTCAAGGTCGGGTTGGCGGTGCCGGTGGAGGGGAACACGCCGTCGCCGACCAGGAACAGGTTGGGGTGGTCCCAACTGCGCTGGTCCTTGTCCACCACGGAATATCTGCGGTCCGAGCCCATGCGGTAGGTGCCCATCAGGTGACCAGCGCCGTAGAACGCGTAGTTCTGGCCGCCGTGCTCGAACACCGTTTGCGAGCCGGGCTTGAGCTCAGGGTTCAGGTCGGTCAGCTCGGTGGCACCCATCAGCTTGGTGATGATATGCGTGGCGGCCAGGCGCGCCTGCTTGAAGCCCTCCTTGGTGTAGTCGGACAGTTCGTAGGCGATCTGCGGCCTGGTCAGGCCCAAGCCGTCGGTGAGCCCCTCGGCCCTCTCTACCCGGCACAGCGCTTTGTCGGGGTCTTTCTCGACCTGCTCGATCAAGAAGCCCAGACGGAACTGGCGGGTCAGCACGCTGTTGAGCTGCTGCACCAGCGCCACGCCGGACAACGCCTTGTTATGGGGGTTGGCGCCGCCATGGTTGGTGCCGTCGATGAAATCGCAGACCGTGGCGTACGGATCATTCGCCGACCAATTCCAGCCCTCGTTGCCGATCTCGATACGCCAGGCGGCACGCTCGCTGCGGAACGGGCCATCGCGCATGTCTTCGATCCCCGAGGTGGACAACGGCCCACGGAACGGGAACAACGGCTTGCCTTCAGGCATCAGGCCCCAGGCCAGGTACACCGGGTGGTCGGCCAATGACTTGCCGACCTGGCCGCTACTGTTGGCCACGCCGTTGGGGCTGTGCGGGCTGACCGAGTTAAGCAGCAGTTTTGGCGTTTCGATCGCGTGGGCGGCGATCACGTAGCGCTTGCCCTGGGCCGTGCCGTTCTGGCGGGTGCCGTTGTTCTGGTATTGGATGAAATCGATCCCCGTGACCCCATTGGCATCGACCTGCACTTGGCTCGCCACACACTGGTAGAGGATACGCACGTTGCCGGTATCCAGCGCCTTGGCCATGGTCACGGTGGCGTCGTACTTGGCCTGGATCGGGCAAATCGGCGTGCAGCTGGTGTTGCCGGCGCATACCCGTCGGCCATTGTCGTTCTGCGAGTTGCGCCCGGCCGGGGTTTGCCGCACGTTGAGGGTGATGCCCTGGTACTGGGTGCCATCGACGGCCTTGCCCACGCCCTGGTCGACCAACGACGGCGGGATGCCGTGCATGCTGTATTGGTAGCCCTGCGGGAAGGTCACGCCCAGGTAGCTCTGCGACGCCACATCGGCGGACACGCCCATCTCTTCCTCGGCGCGGCAGTAGGCAGTCTGCAGGTCGTCGTAGCTGATCGGCCAGTCGACCCCGACCTTGTACACGCTCTGCATACGAAAGTCGTTGGGCAACAGGCGCAGGGCCGTGCCCATCCAGTGCCACATGGTCCCGCCGCCTACCCGCTCGTAGGTGCTGGCGAACAGTTGCTTGCCCGTTTGTACCAGGTAGCTCTTCTGCACCTTGTTCGGGTCGTCGCTGCCGGCGGTGATCAAGTCCTGGATAGTCGCTCGCGGGGCGAACTGTTTGGCTGGGGTCTGCTCGGACTGCTCCGGTGGGTAGGGCGACTCGGGCGCCTTGAGCACGGCCGTGTAGAAGCGCTCCAGGTACTCGCTGCGGTTAGGCGGTATCGCCGGGCCCGACTCGAGCACCAGCACTTTCAAGCCGGCCAGGCCCAACTGATAGGCCATGACGCTGCCGGCCATGCCGGCGCCCACGACGATGACATCGGCGGTTTCAATGTTCTGGGTGTTTAGAGTGCTCATGGCTGCTGCCCTTCCTTGGCGTCGACACCGGTGAATTGCTTGAGGGTCGGTGGCTGCTCGTTCCAGTAGCCGAAGTGGTACTGGCTGTAGCCCATAGGGTGGGATTGGGCGATCTTCCATGCCCAGCTTTCCTTGTAGGCCTGGTCAGAGACCACGCGGATGTCACCCTTGTGGGCGGTGCCCTGGTCATAAGGCTGGTACCAGCTGCCAAGCAGCCACAGCTTCATGATCGAGCGGGCGCCCTGGGCGATCTGCGGGTCAGAGTTGCCGAGCACGGCGCTGGCGATTTGCTCAGGCGGTTGGCTCTTGATGCTGGCGAACAGCGTCAGCAGGTTGCTGAACGCAGCGGTGCCCATGCCTTGCTCGGCAGTGGCCAAGAACAGCGGCGGCAGGTTGACCGGGTCGAGCAAAGGCGCCAGCAGTTTGGCTGACAGGCCAGTGAGCACGGCGGACAGGTCGATGAAGTCTTGCAGGTTTGGGTCGCTCATGGCATCACTCCTTGGCACCGGTGGATTGGGCACGTTCAAGCAGGAAGGTGAAATCGGCGAAACTGGTGCGCGGGGACTGGGTCACCCGGGTGGTCGCGTTGTTGTGGCACTCCATGCAACTGGACGAGGCCTGTGGCGTGGTGCCCTGGTTGTAGGTCTCCAGCGTGGCGTTGGCCAGGAAGTTCGGCGCAGGCGTGCCCAGCGGGTTGGTCGGCGACGGTACTTGGCAGTCATCGGCGGGGGCGGTTGGCCACTGGGTGCTGATCAGTTGGTAGTTGGCCCAGACCGTGCCCTTGAGTGCGCCTTGCCACTGCGCGTTGAGCTGGTGGGTCGCGGCGGTGAGGGGGATTTCCCGTACGATCTGCGAAGGCGTGGCGTGCTTCGACGGGTCCCACGGCCGCGCTGGCGGCTCATTTACCGGGCGGTTGCTGGCCTGGGCGTCGTAGAACAGGTAGGGGCCCTTGCGCTCGTTTATAGGCGTGGTCTCTTCCGGCACGTTGCGCACGTGCTCGAAGGTCGACCATACCCACTGCGGCGCGTCTTTGGTCTTGTGCACGATGTGCAGGCCGACCAGCCCGACCTGCTGCGCGCTGCACGACTCGGGGATCACCGCGCCTGTGTTCGGGTCGGTGTTGCCGGGGGTGTAAACCAACGCGTCGACGGCGTGGAATTCCTGCGGGTTGTCGTTGCTGCCGAGTACCTTCCAGGCCGACTTGACCATGATCGCGCCGACCTGCTTGTCATCCTGCGAGCCGCAGGAGAAGGCGATGCGGCTGTCGGCCTTGGTGAAGAAAGCCTGCTGGCCTTCCTTGCTGTAGAGGCCATTGTTGACGATGTCGTTGAACATCGGCTGGTTGACCATAATCGCGTTGCGTGTGTAGGTGCCGTTCTGGTCCACCAGCGGGCCGGTCTTGAACGGCTGGATGAATTCGTCGAGCACACCGGCGACCTTGCCCATCTGTTGCAGCACGGGCAGGTCCCCCTTGCCTTGGCAGGCGGCGGGTGGCGGCGTGTGCTGGTCCCAGGCGAGCGGCTTCTGGCCTTGGGGCAGGAAAATCGCGTAGCTCTCCTTCCACGACTCCCAAACTCTCTGCCCCGGCGCGCCGATCTGCGCCGAGGTGTTGGCGCTGCCGTCGGCGTTGGCGGGCCAGTTCAGGGCGACGAAGGTCTGCCACGACAGCACGTCGAAATCGTGTTGCAGGCTGTCCAGGGTGATGGGAGGGTTGGCGGTGACGTCGAAGGGGATCGCAGGTGACAGTACAGGCGGGGTGGCCGTATCGGCCATGGCGAGCGCGCTGGTGAAGCTTGCACCCAGGCACGCCAACCGTTTCAAGGTTATTTTCATTATCGTCTCCTCAGCAGATAAAGCGTCGGGACGATGAGGCGTACTGGCCCTTCATGGACCGAATGTTCAGCGTTATCCCTGACGCTAGGCTGAAGGCTAGCCGTTGCGTCAGTACCCTCCGTAATATCCGACTAAAGGTAGGGATAAGCAGGGTCGGCGCACGGCGGCAGAGGCACGCGCAGGCGATGGAGCAAGGTGCGGCAGGGGAGTCGGATTTTGCCTTCAGGCGCTGCGTGATCGTTTGAGTTTTTCGCGAGCAAGCTCGCTCCTACAGAAGTGACATGTTGGGGTGGTATTGTTGCGGCCGACGATGGAGGACTGAACATGACATTGACTGTCGACACCTTGCTTGAATTGGCGATGGCCAACCCTATCAATGCGCACATCACGGCGCGCCTGCCGGATCTTGGTTTGCAGCAGTGCATGCTCACGGCGGGCTGTTTGTTCCAGGCGGTGTGGAACCATCAGGCGAATCTGCCGGCTGATCAGGGCGTGAAGGACTACGACGTTTTTTACTTTGACGAAGATGTGTCCTACGAGGCGGAGGATGCGGTGATTCGTAGGGCGCAGGTGCTATTTAAAGACTTGGGCGTGAATGTAGAGGTCAAGAATCAGGCGCGGGTACATCTTTGGTACGGCGAGCGGTTTGGTCGACCTTACCCGCAGTTGCATTCGGCCAGGCAGGGCGTTGATCGGTACCTGGTGGCGGGTACTTGCATTGCGCTGGAGATTGCCTCGGGCGAGGTATATGCGCCTTATGGCTTGGAGGATGTGGAGCAGGGTGTCTTGCGTATCAACCCTTTGCATCCGGAGCCGGAGCTGTTTTTGCACAAGGCCAGGAGTTATCAGGCGCGTTGGCCGTGGCTCAAGATTGTCGAGCCGGGCTGAGCCCCAATGCTGGTCGGTTAAGACGCAGCGCTGTCCTGTGGCGAGGGAGCTTGCTCCCGTTGGGGCGCGAAGCGGCCCGTTCTTTGTTCAAAAAGAATGGGACTGCTACGCAGTCCAGCGGGAGCAAGCTCCCTCGCCACGGGCCTGCGCTAGTCCAGTAACCCGCCGAGTACGCCGCAACCTATCACCACCAGCCATGGCGGCAGCTTCCACACCATCAGCGCGGCCAATGCGAGTAGCGCCAACGCCACGTCATACTCGTTGAAAATCGCGCTGGTCCACACCGGCTGGTACAGCGCCGCCAACAACAGGCCAACCACTGCCGCGTTCACCCCGGCGAGCGCGGCCTGGGTACGCGGGCTGCTGCGTAGGTTGGCCCAGAAAGGCAAGGCGCCGAAGATCAGCAGGAACGACGGGGCGAAGATCGCCAGCAGGGCGATCACGCCGCCAAGCCAGCCGCTCGGGGCGTGGGTCATGGAGGCACCGAGGAAGGCCGCGAAGGTGAACAGCGGGCCGGGCACGGCTTGGGTGGCGCCGTAGCCGGCGAGGAATACATCGTTGCTGACCCAGTGGCTGGGCACCACTTCGGCTTGCAGTAACGGCAACACCACGTGGCCGCCGCCGAATACCATCGCGCCGGTGCGGTAGAAGGCGTCCACCAGCGCCAGTGTGGGGTTAAGCGCCCATGCGGCGAGGATCGGCAAGCCCATCAGCAACAGCAAAAACAGCATCAACCACAGCGCTCCGGTGCGGCGGCTGATGGCGATGGGCAGCGCGTCGGGCTCAGCACTCCTTTCGGGCTTGAACAGCAACAGGCCCGCCACGCCTGCGACCACCATGACCCCGACTTGAGCCCAGGCGGAGGGTTGCAGCAGCACCACGCAGGCGGCTATCAACATCAACGCCACCCGTAAAACGCCTCGGCACAGGTTGCGTGCCATGCCCCACACGGCCTGGGCCACCACCGCTACGGCGACGACCTTGAGGCCGTGCAGCGCGCCAGGGGGGAGGGCGCCGCCGTAGTGGGCCAGCCCCAGGGCAAACAGGATCAGGGCGATGGCCGACGGCAAGGTGAACCCGGCCCAGGCTGCCGCCGCGCCCCGGTAACCTGCGCGGGACAGGCCCAACGCGATACCGACCTGGCTGCTGGCCGGGCCTGGGAGGAACTGGCACAGCGCGACCAGTTCGGCATAGCTGCGCTCGCTGAGCCAGCGGCGGCGGGTGACGAACTCTTGGCGAAAATAGCCCAGGTGCGCTATCGGCCCGCCGAAGGAAGTGAGGCCCAGGCGCAGGAAGATCAGGAACACTGACCAGGGGCTGCTGCGGTGATCGGCAAGCTGGGGCAAGGGGACGTCTCGGGCAGCGATGCTGGATGTTGCCGACCATAACCAATTTTCATGACGCGCAGAAGAGCGGGTATTTTGCTGCTCCCATTGAATTTATCCGCGGTTGCTTGAGTCACTCAAAGCAGTGCATTGTTTTTCCATCCACAGGACCTCAAGGACCGACCATGACCTTTTTCATCTTCCTGCTCGCCTGCGCCGCCGCCGCCAGTACCGGTGTGATCTTCAAACCCGGCGCCTGGTACGAATCCCTGGTCAAGCCCAGCTTTACCCCGCCTAATTGGCTGTTCCCGGTGGCATGGACGATCATCTACCTGCTGTTGGCCTGGGCCGGTTACCGCTTGACCTTGATCCCCGGCAGCGAAATGGTATTGGCTCTGTGGGCGGCGCAGATCGCGTTGAACACGCTGTGGACGCCGGTGTTCTTCGGTGCTCATCGGTTGTTCGCCGGGATGGTGATTATCGTGCTCTTGTGGCTCACCGTAGCCGCGATGGTAGTGCTGGCCGTGCGCCTGGATTTGATCACCGGCTTGATCTTGTTCCCGTATCTGGCGTGGCTGTGCGTGGCCGCGGCGTTGAACTTCTCGATCCTGCGTAATAATCGCTGATGGCCTACCAGCATTGGCCCGCCAGCGAGCCCGAACTGGCCCAGATGCGCCGCTTCAATCAGAAACTGGCGTGGATGCCGCGCTTTAAAATCCGCAACCGCGTGACGCCGCGCATGATCCAGGCACTGCTACGCGCCAGCCAGACGTTCAAGAAGGCGCCCGTGGTTGAGCTGAAAAGGCTGGGTACGGTCCCCATGCGCATCTTGCGCCCCAGTGGCAAGCCCAAAGGCGTGGTGCTGGATATCCATGGCGGTGGCTGGGTGATCGGCAATGCGCAAATGGATGACGACCTTAACCTCGGCATGGTCAACGCGTGCGATGTGACGGTGGTGTCGGTGGATTATCGGCTGGCGGTGGATACGCCAATTGAAGGGCTGCTGGACGACTGCCTCACGGCTGCGCGCTGGCTCCTGGCGGACTGCTCGGAGTTTGCCGGCCTGCCGGTGTTTTTCGTCGGTGAATCGGCCGGCGGGCACCTGGCGGCGGCCACTTTGTTGGCGCTCAAGCCATGGCCCGAGTTGCTCCAGCGGGTAAGCGGCGCGGTGTTGTATTACGGCGTCTACGATTTGACCGGCACGCCCAGTGTGCGCACGGCCGGGCCGGACACCTTGTTGCTGGACGGGCCGGGCATGGTCCAGGCGCTGCGTCTGCTAACGCCGGGGATCAGCGACGAGACGCGCCGGCAGCCGCCGTTGTCGCCCTTGTATGGAGACTTTGAGGGGCTGCCGCCCGCGCTGATGTTCGCGGGCGAATTGGACCCGCTCAAGGACGACACCCTGCTTATCGCCGAGCGATGGGCGGCGGTTGAGGCCCATCTGCTGCCGGAAGCGGCCCATGGGTTTATTCATTTTCCGGTGGCGATGGCCGATCGCGTATTGGCTTACGCTCGCCAGTGGATAACGGGCCGGATCCTTGGCGATGAGCGTTAGTATCGAGGCGGTGCAGGCCGCTGACATTCCCCAGGTGCTGAGCTTCGCTTTGCAGGCGCGTGATGAACTGTTTCCCACGCTCAGTGCCACCGGTGTCCCTCACGATCTGGCGCAGTTTGAAGCTGTCTACCTTGAGGGCGGCGGGCGGTTTTTGATTGCCCGTGCCGAAGGCCGCATCGTTGCCGCAGTGGCTTACCGGCCCTACGACGGCCGCTTCCCACAGTTGAACTACCAGGGGCGCAAGACGGTGGAAGTGGTGCGCCTGTATGTGCTCCCGGCAGTGCGCCGCTTGGGCCTGGCGGGCCGGTTATACCGCTCGCTGGAAGCGCTGGCGCGAGCGGATGGTGTGGAGATGATGTACTTGCATACCCATCCGTTTCTGCCCGGCGCGATTGATTTCTGGCAGCGGCAGGGGTTCGAGGTGGTGGATGTCGAGGCCGACCCGATCTGGCAGACCACTCATATGCACCGACTTCTGTAGGAGCTTGCTCGCGAAAAACGTCAACGATAACGCGTGTTTCTTGGATGAACGCGGCGCCTGGCAGTTTTTCGCGAGCAAGCTCGCTCCTACAGGTTCAGTTGGAGCGCAGGCGCAGGATTTGCGCGCCGTCGAACGGGTCTGTCAGGTAATGCCCCTGCACCCCGAATGTCTCCTGCAAACGCTGTGGCGTCAGCACCTCCAGCGGCGCACCCAGCGCCACCAGTTGCCCGCGATCCAGCACGGCCAGGCGATCACAGGTCAACGCCTGATTCAGATCATGCAGCGCAATCAAGGTGGTCACCGGCAAGCCTTGCACACCTTTGAGGATCGCCAGTTGATGCTGGATATCCAGGTGATTGGTCGGCTCGTCCAGCAATAAAATCTGCGGCCGTTGCGCCAGGGCGCGGGCGATGTGCACGCGCTGGCGCTCGCCACCGGAGAGGCTGCGCCAGGCGCGTTGGCTCAGGTGGGTGGCGTCTACGTCATGCAGGGCCTGGAGCACGATGGCGTCGTCTTCACGCGACCACGGGCTCAGCGCCGACAGCCACGGTGTGCGGCCCAGAGCCACGGCGTCGAACACGCGGATGGCGTCGTCGGTGTCTGCCTGTTGCTCCACCACCGCCAGCTGTTGCGCGATGGTGCGGCGCGACAACTCACCCAGCCGCTTGTCACCCAGGCGAACATCACCGCTGGCCGGCACACGTAATCCTGCCAGCAATTTGAGCAGGGTGGATTTGCCTGAACCATTGGGCCCGACGATGCCGAGGGTTTCACCCAACTGCACGTCCAGGTCAATGTCGCGCAGCAACTGCGCCTCACGCACTTTGAAACCCAGGCCGCGGCAACTGAGCACGCTCATCGCGCATTCCTCCGGCCAATCAGGATCAGCGCAAACACTGGCGCGCCCACCAATGCGGTCACCACACCCACCGGAATCACCTGGCCCTTGATCAAGGTGCGCGACAGCACGTCCGCGGCGATCAAAAACAGCGCGCCACCCAAGGCGCTGGCCGGTAGCAAGCGCGAATGCCCGGTGCCAAGCAACAGGCGCACCGCATGGGGAATCACCAAGCCGACAAACCCGATGGAGCCGACGATGGACACCATCACCGCCGTCACCAACGCGGCGCAGGCCACCAGCACAAATTGTACGCGGCGCACCGGGATGCCGAGGGAGGCCGCCGAGTCGCTGCCGAAGGTGAACGCATCCAGTGCACGCCGGTGCCACAGGCACACCGCGAGCCCCACGACCGCCACCGGCACCGCCAACCACACCGAGGGCCAGCGCACGCCGCTGAGGTTGCCCAGCAGCCAGAACATAATGCCGCGGGCTTGTTCGGAGCTGGCCGACTTGGTGATCAGGAACGCGGTCAGGGCATTGAATAACTGCGAGCCGGCGATGCCTGCGAGGATGATCTGCCCGGTACCGCTGGACGAACCGCTGGCCCGCGCCAGCAGCGTCACCAGCGCAAACGCCGCCATCGCCCCCACAAACGCGCCGGCCGATAACGACACCAGGCCACCGCCCACGCCAATCAAGGCAACGAGTACCGCGCCGGTTGACGCGCCGGCGCTGATGCCCAGCAGGTACGGATCGGCCAGCGGGTTACGCAGCAGCGATTGCAGGACCACGCCGCACGTTGCCAACCCTGCGCCGCAAGCTGCGGCCACCAAAGCACGGGTGAGGCGGTAGTTCCACACCACGCCTTCGTCGATGGGGTCCAGTATGTAGCCGGCGCCCCAGAGTTTATTGGCGAGCACCTGCAGCACCACCTGCGGTTCGATGGCGGTTTCACCGATGGCGACGCCAGCGAGCAGGGCGAGCAACAGCAGCGCCAGGGCGAGTAGGGTGCGCATCATTGGCCCAGGCGGTAGCCGTCGATGGCGGCGGCCAGTTGTTCAAGGCCCTCGAAGGTGCGCAGGCTCGCCTGCAAGGCCAGGGCGTCGAGGATGATGATGCGGTTGTTCTTGACCGCGTCCATGTTGCGGGTCACCGGGTCGCTGCGCAGGAAGGCGAGTTTCTTTTCATGGTCGTCGGCCGGGTAGCGGCGGCGGTCCATGCGTGCGATCACCAGGAAGGTGGGGTTGGCCTTGGCGATGGTTTCCCAGCCGACGGCAGGCCACTCTTCATCGGACTGCACCACGTTACGCAGGCCAAGGGTTTGCAGCATGAATTGCGGCACGCCCTTATGACCCGCTACGTAAGGGTCGCTGGCCATTTCGGCGCTGGAGAACCACACCAGTGCACTGGCTTGCTGCAAGCCCTTGCCCTGTGCCGTGGCGATGGACTTGGCCAGGCGCGCCTTGAGTTCGTCGGTCAGTTGTTGGCCGCGATCCTGCACGTCGAAAATCTGCGCCAGTTGCTGGAGGCTCTGGTAGATCGTCTCGATGCGAAAGGGCTCCAATCGCGTGCCATCGGCGCCGACCAGGTTGTCCTTGCCTTCGCAGTCGGACGGCAACAGGTAGGTGGGGATCTTCAGTTCATGAAATTGCTCACGGGTACCGACCACGCCTTGGGGGCCCACTACCCATTCCAGCTCGGCGGCCACCAGTTGCGGGCGCTTGGCGAGTACGGCTTCGAAGCTTGGCTCGTTGTTGGCCAGGCGCTCGATGCGGTCGTCCTGGGCCTTGTACTGCGCCGCCACGTTGTTGAACCACAGCGAAGTGCCGACCACCTTGTCGCCCACGCCCAGGGCGTAGAGCATCTCGGTGGCGGCCTGGCCGATGGTCACGCTGCGGGCGGGGGCGTGCTGGAAGGTCAGGGTGCTGCCGCAGTTTTGCAGGGTCAGCGGGTACTGAGTGGGCGCGGCTTGCGCCAGGGCACACACACTCAAGCCTGCGATCAGGGCGGTAACGCGTGGCAGCATGAGGCGATCTCCTTGTGAACCGTAGGTGCAGCAGGGGAGGTACGGCTCGGAAATACGCCCATGGAAGCTGCAGATGCGCAGGGCCAGGATGTCCTTCCCGGACACCCCGCCGGTTAGTGGATTAGCTGGGCCGGCAGGTCTCCTGACTGATGCGTCGTCGCCATGCCCCGCCTTCCCGGACGTGGTCCAGTGGCAGTGGGGAGCAGGCTCGGCATCTACAGTTGCGGGGGCAGTTTCGGTTCACGTCGCGTGCGGCGTTTCGAATTCCCTGTTAGTCCCATACGGGAACCGGCGGCCGTATGGTAAGCGATCACCCCCTGTAGGAGCGAGCTCGCTCGCGAAGGTCGTCAACGATAACGCGGGAAACCTGATACGCCGCGGTGCTCTCAGGTGCTTCGCGAGCAAGCTCGCTCCTACAGAAGAATGGGTCAGAGTCGTATGTCTTGGGGGCCGCGGATCAGCGCTTCGATCCGGGTGCCTGTCGCACGCTCTTCGTTGCTGAACCCGTCGTAGTCGGCCAGGTTGGCGAAGCGGATGCCGGTCAGTTGTTCGATCGCAATCACACTGCGCTGGTAGGTTCGAAGCGGGCCGAATACCAGGTCGAGTTGGCCCAGCTCGCGGCTTTGGTCAATCATGTAGGCGCTGGCGGACGGCTTGCCATCGTCGCTGAGGTAGGCCACTACTTTCCAGAACGCCTTGGGGATTTTTACGCCACGGTAAAGTCGGTCGTCATCGGCGAACACTGGCCCGGTAAATACCGTGGCCCGGGCTTTCCAGCGCTGGGTGTTATCGAGGATGTAGTCTTCGAGTTCCAGCCAGGTCTTCTGGTTGAAGCCGCTCATCTGTGGCGAGCAGTTGGTGAAGTGAAAGGTGTCGAAGTTGGCGGTGGCCGCCTCGTCGCCCCAGTTGGGGTCCTGGCGCCGCACCAGGTGGCCGCGGTCCAGGCCATTGCCGGCATAGAGGTCTTCACCTACTTGAGCGTCCAGAGGCAGGCGGCCATCGTAGGCCCAGGTGTCGTTGCTGCGCGTGATGTCCACATGCTTGGCGCCGTCGATATTGACCCCCACGTAGAGCGCCAATCGTCGGGAGCGCGACAGGGTGATGGAGAAATGCGTGTAGTCCAGGCGCTTGGGTTGCACGTCGCCCGCCAGTGGCTCGCCAACCGTGGGCCATGGCACCACGAAGTCGCTGAGGAAATCGTCGGCATAGCCCGCGCGGTTTTTGAGGTCCTTGGCCGCTGTGACGCGCGGCGTCGCGGCTCTGGCTTCCAGCAGGGAGGGGCTGGCTGCGACCAATGGGCGCAGGTCGGCGAGCCTTGGGCGGTGGGAAAGGTCGATTTGGGCTGTGCGGGCGGGCATGGGCATGTTCCTTATGGGCCTCGGATAAACACCACTGAAACACAAACTCATGACAATTTGGCCCAGGGGGCGAACACAGGGCTATCCTGAAAACCGTTACCCGGACGTTCACCACACGCCAAAAAGGAGCCAGCTCATGTGTGTTCGCCAACCGCGCAACCCGATTTTCTGCCTGATCCCGCCGTACATGCTCGACCAGATCGCACGCCACGGGGATAAAGCCCAGCGGGAGGTCGCATTACGCACGCGTGCCAAGGACAGCACGTTTCGCTCGTTGCGCATGGTCGCGGTACCCGCCAAGGGCCCGGCCCGCATGGCACTGGCCGTGGGCGCCGAGAAGCAACGCTCGATCTACAGTGCCGAAAACACCGACAGCCTGCCCGGCAAGCTGATTCGCGGCGAAGGGCAGCCCGCCAGTGGCGATGCCGCAGTAGACGAAGCCTATGACGGCCTGGGCGCGACCTTCGATTTTTTTGACCAGGTCTTCGACCGCAACTCCATCGACGATGCGGGCATGGCGCTGGACGCCACGGTGCACTTCGGCCAGGACTACAACAATGCGTTCTGGAATTCGACCCAGATGGTGTTCGGCGATGGCGACCAGCAGTTGTTCAACCGCTTTACCGTGGCACTCGACGTCATTGGCCATGAGTTGGCCCATGGCGTGACCGAGGATGAAGCCAAGCTGATGTATTTCAATCAATCCGGTGCGCTGAACGAGTCGCTGTCGGATGTGTTCGGTTCGCTGATCAAGCAGTACGCGTTAAAGCAAACGGCCGAGGACGCCGACTGGTTGATCGGCAAGGGGCTGTTTACCAAAAAGATCAAGGGCACTGCCCTGCGCTCGATGAAGGCGCCAGGCACTGCGTTTGATGACAAGCTGCTGGGCAAAGACCCGCAGCCTGGGCACATGGATGATTTTGTGCAAACTTACGAGGACAATGGTGGCGTGCATATCAATTCCGGCATTCCCAACCACGCGTTCTATCAGGTGGCCACCCGGATTGGCGGGTTCGCCTGGGAGCGTGCCGGGCGGATCTGGTATGACGCACTGCGCGATTCGCGGTTGCGGCCCAATTCCGGGTTCTTACGTTTTGCGCGTATCACCCATGATATTGCCGGCCAGCTTTATGGTGTGAACAAAGCTGAGCAGAAGGCAGTCAAGGAAGGCTGGAAAGCGGTGGGCATAAACGTTTGACGAAGCCGCCTGAGCGGCGAGGAAAAACCATGCGAATTTCAATCAAGGAAAGCGGCGGACCGGCGTTTTTTCCGGGGTTGGCCAAGCCGCGCACGGTAGAGTTGGACGCGCTGCCCGAGCCTGATCAGCAGGAGTTGCGGCAACTGATTGAAGCGTCGGATTTTTTCCAGTTGCCGCAAAGCACCGATCCCGAGCCTGGCAACCCAGGCCGGGTGCATTACACCCTGACAGTTGCGGAAGGCAAGCGCGAGCACACGGTCTGTGTGCTCGCGCCGGTGAATCCCCCGGCACTGGACGGGTTGGTGCAGTGCGTGCGACGGCACAGTCGAGGCTGACTTGGGCCTATTGGCTAGATGAGCTCAGCAAGATCCGATGGGCTGAAGGCTTTCAGGCTGGAGGTCTCTCCCGTGCGAATTTTGCTGGCCCACTGTGGGTCGCTCAGTAATGCGCGGCCAACGGCGATGAGGTCAAATTCTTCGCGTTCAAGCCTGTGTACTAGATTATCCAGGCTGGCGGGTTGAGAGCTTTCGCCTCCGAAGGCGGCAAGAAAGTCCCCGGACAGGCCGACCGAGCCCACGCTGATGGTCGCCGCGCCGGTGAGTTTCTTGGCCCAGCCGGCGAAGTTCAGCCCCTGCTCTCCATCCAGTTCGGGAAATTCGGCT
The DNA here is from genome assembly GCF_036346515.1 of Pseudomonas sp. AM4(2022). Taxonomy (NCBI): domain Bacteria; kingdom Pseudomonadati; phylum Pseudomonadota; class Gammaproteobacteria; order Pseudomonadales; family Pseudomonadaceae; genus Pseudomonas; species Pseudomonas sp. AM4(2022). Next base: position 230,006 of record NZ_JAOTNW010000008.1, on the reverse strand, counting down.
TCCCAGAAACGCCGTTGTGAGCAATGCAGGATATCGACACCCGCTTCCACCAACGGCACCAGCCAGTCCGACATGGCGTTCGGCGTGGTCACCAGGCGCGCGCTGTAATCCTGCTGCTTCCACTGGCTCACCCGCAATATCACGGGGAACGCCGGGCCTACTGCTGCACGTATCGCCTTGACCACCTCTGCCGCGAAACGCGAGCGCTCCTTGATGGATGCGCCATTGAACTGGTCGGGACGCTGATTGGTGCCTTCCCAGAAGAACTGATCGAGTAAGTAACCGTGCGCACCGTGTATTTCAACGGTATCAAACCCTAACCGTTTGGAGTCGGCAGCCGCCTTGGCGTAAGCCGCAATCGTGTCGGCGATGGCTTCATCACTCATCGCGTCACCGCGTGGCGTACTGGGTGCGGCGAGGCCGGAAGGGCCTTCGATACCTGTCTCGGGCGCCCAATCGTTGAAGGGGTTGCCCACCGATCCGACATGCCAGATTTGCGGCCCCATTTTGCCACCTGCCGCATGCACGCCATCGATGACCTGTTTCCAGCCCGCCAATGCCTGGTCGCCATGGAACAGCGGGACGCCGGGGTCGTTACGTGCGCCGGGGCGATCAATGGCGGTGCCTTCTGAGAGAATCAGCCCGACGTCGTGTTCGGCACGTCGGCGATAATAGGCGGCGACGTTTTCTTCTGGTACACCGGTGGGGGAAAACGAACGGGTCATGGGTGCCATGACGATGCGATTTTTCAGGGCCAGGGATTTCAGCGCAAATGGCTGAAACAAAGCATCCAGATTCGTAACACTCATTGCCAGAGACTCCATTTGAAATGAGCCTTGATAGTATATTGTGTATACCTAATATCAATTAGGCACTTTAAAGCTATCAGGTATCCCAGAGGAAACCACATGCTCGAACATAGTCAGGCCCTGACTCAAAACGACCCGGTGCCGAAGGTATTCAAAGCCGATTGCTCCAGCCGATTATTGCTTGATCAGATCACCGACAAGTGGTCGGTGCTGATACTGGGCTCTTTGTGCGAAAAACCGCTGCGCTTCAATGAAATCAGGCGTCGCCTGGACGGCATCACGCAAAAAGCCCTGACCCAGAGCCTGCGCCGTCTTGAGCGCAGTGGCATCCTGGCGCGCCGGGTCATCGCGTCTTCGCAGGTGGCGGTGGAGTACAGCATTACGCCGCTGGGGGGTACGCTGGAGGAGCCGTTCAAGGCGCTTTACGCCTGGACGCTCAGCCATTCGGAAGCGGTGCTGCAGGCACAGGCGGCGTTCGATGCGCGCACCGACGACGCCTAGCCGTTGCAGCTTTACTTGCGATCCAGCCACACCGTTTGTGCGTTGCAGAACTCGCGTACACCGAAGTGCGACAGCTCGCGGCCGAACCCGCTCTTCTTCACGCCGCCAAACGCCACCCGCGGGTCTGAGACGCTGAACGCGTTGACAAAGACCCCGCCGGTTTCCAGTTGGTCGGCAATCGCCCGCGCCTTTGCCGCGTCGCGGGTGAAGATGCTCGCGGTCAGGCCAAACTCGCTGTCATTGGCCAGCGCCACGGCGTGCTCGGCGTCGCGAGCGGTGATGATCGAGGCCACGGGGCCGAACAGTTCCTGTCTGAATGACGTCATCTGATCGGTGACGTCAGCCAGAACGGTCGGTTCGTAGTAATTGCCCGCGCCCGCAACTTTATGGCCACCCAGCAGCAGCGTGGCGCCTTCTTCCAGGGTCGCCTGCACCTGGCCGTGCAGTTCGTCACGCAGATCAAAGCGCGCCATGGGGCCGATATAGGTGGTCTCCGAGGTGGGCTCGCCCATCACCAGGGCGCGGCTGGCTTCAAGGAACTTGGCGGTGAAGGCTTCAGCCACGCCCGCTTCGATGATCAAGCGCTTGGCGGCGGCGCAGACCTGGCCGCTGTTCTGGAAGCGGCCGATCACGGCGGCTTGTACGGCGGCGTCGAGGTCGGCGTCGTTGAGCACGATGAAGGGGTCGGAGCCGCCCAGTTCCAGCACGCATTTCTTCAACGCGGCCCCGGCCTGGGAGCCGATGGCGATGCCTGCGCGCACGCTGCCGGTGAGGGTCACGGCGGCGATGCGTGGGTCGGCGATAGCGGTGGACACGCCGTCCTGGGTGACGTTGATCACTTCGAACACACCGTCAGCAAAACCGGCTTTGCGCAACGCTTGCTGGATCAAGTACGCGCAGCCCATCACGTTTGGCGCGTGTTTGAGCACGTAGGTGTTGCCGGCAAGCAGGGTCGGCACCGCGCCGCGCAGCACTTGCCATACCGGGAAATTCCACGGCATTACCGCGAGGATCGGGCCCAGTGGGCGGTATTCGATCCGGGCGCTGCCGTTGTCCACCAGGGTGGGTTCCGGGGCGAGCATGGCCGGGCCGTGGGCGGCGTACCATTCGCTCAGTTGCGCGCACTTTTCGATTTCGGCGCGGGCCTGGGCGATGGGTTTGCCCATTTCCAGGGTGATCATTTGCGCCATGTCTTCAGCTTGCTCACGCAGGGCGGCAGCCAGGGCCAGCAGGTATTCGGCGCGCTGGCTCACGGGCGTGCGGCGCCAGGTTCTGAAGGCATCGGTCGAGCGGGCGAGGGCGGCGTTCAGCTGTTCTGCGCTTTCATAGGGGTAGCTGCGGACTGTTTCGCCGTTGGCGGGGTTGATCGACAGGGCGTGGGTCTGGTGGGAGAAAGCATTGTTCATGGCACCGTCCGGCTGAATGAGTGGAATGGGGCCAGCGTACGGGGCTGTATGTTTTCTTGAAACTGAATAATATTAAGCAATACGTTCATGAATGGAGAATGACTTGGACCTGGTGCAACTGGAAATCTTCAAGGCCGTTGCCGAGCAAGGCAGCATCAGCGCCGCCGCGCAGTTGATTCATCGCGTGCCATCGAACCTCACCACGCGCATCAAACAACTGGAGCAGGACCTGGGCGTGGAGTTGTTTATCCGCGAGAAAAGCCGCCTGCGCCTGTCGCCGGCCGGGTGGAATTTCCTCGGCTATACGCGGCGCATTCTCGACCTGGTGCAAGAAGCCCGCGCCACAGTGGCGGGGGAGGAGCCCCAAGGCGCCTTTGCTCTGGGCTCGCTGGAGAGCACGGCGGCCGTGCGTATCCCGGCATTACTGGCGGCGTATAACCAGCAATACACCAAGGTCGAGCTGGACCTGAGCACGGGCCCCTCGGGCACCATGATCGAAGGCGTGCTGTCGGGCCGGCTGACGGCGGCCTTTGTCGATGGGCCGGTGCTGCATTCCACGCTAGAGGGTGTGGCGGTGTTCGAGGAGGAGATGGTGGTGATTGCGCCACTGCATCACGCGCCGATCACCCGGGGGCAGGAGGTAAATGGCGAGAACATCTATACGTTTCGCTCCAACTGCTCGTACCGGCATCACTTCGAACGCTGGTTCTCACAGGATGGCGCGGTGCCGGGCAGGATCTTCGAGATCGAGTCGTACCACGGCATGTTGGCCTGTGTCAGCGCCGGGGCCGGGCTGGCGCTGATGCCGCGCAGTATGCTTGAGAGTATGCCGGGGTGTGCGGCGGTGAGTGTGTGGCCGCTGCCCGACACGTTCCGTATTTTGAATACCTGGCTGATCTGGCGGCGGGGCACGGTGTCGCAGAGTTTGAACAGCTTCGTAAAATTGCTGGAAGAACGCGGGTTTTGTAGGAGCGAGCTTGCTCGCGAAGACCGTTAACGATAACGCGGGCATTCTGGATGAACGCGGTGCCTTAGGGGTTTTCGCGAGCAAGCTCGCTCCTACAGGAGAGGTGGGGTCAGCCGCCGAATTGCAGGGTGCCCATGGCCAGCTTGGCCATGATTGCCGTCGCGCCCAGTTGTACCAGCCATAACGCCAACCCACCGAGGAATACTCCCAGCGCAACTTGCAGCACCAGGCTCTTCTGGCGCTTGGCTTGCGGTGCGCGTGGGGCGTAGTCATGCAATTCATCGCGGTCGGCGCGCAGGTCCAGGTCATCGTTTCTCATAAAGCTCTCACAGCAAGGGGGCAGTCGGTGTTCAGTCTAGTGTGTTCGCCAATAAAAAGGGGGAAGCCAATGGCTTCCCCCTTCGTATAACGCTTGCCGGCTTACAGCACCTGGACAATCGCCTTGGTCACCGCACCAATGTTCGACTGGTTCAGCGCCGCCACGCAGATGCGACCGGTATCCAACGCATAGATCCCGAACTCAGTGCGCAGGCGGGTGACTTGCTCAACGCTCAAACCGGAGTAGGAGAACATCCCACGCTGGCGGCCGACGAAGCTGAAGTCATGACCTGGCGCAGCCTTGGCTAGCTCGGCCACCATCTGCTCGCGCATACCGCGGATGCGCAGGCGCATTTCGGCCAGTTCGGCTTCCCACTGGGCGCGCAGCTCAGGGTTGTTCAACACTGCGGCAACGATGGCTGCGCCGTGGGTGGGCGGGTTGGAGTAGTTGGTGCGGATCACACGCTTGACCTGGGACAGGATGCGCGCGCTTTCTTCCTTGGACTCGCTGACGATCGACAGCGCGCCTACGCGTTCGCCATACAGCGAGAACGACTTGGAGAACGAGCTGGACACAAAGAAGGTCAAGCCTGATTCCGCGAACAAGCGCACCGCGGCGGCGTCTTCGTGGATGCCATCGCCGAAGCCCTGGTAGGCCATGTCGAGGAACGGCACCAGGTTCTTGGCCTTGACCACGTCCAGCACGTTTTGCCAGTCGGCCGGGCTGAGGTCGACGCCGGTCGGGTTATGGCAGCAGGCGTGCAGCACCACGATGGACTGTGGCGGCAGGGCGTTGAGGTCTTCGAGCAGGCCGGCACGGTTCACGTCGTGGGTGGCGGCGTCGTAGTAGCGGTAGGTCTGCACCGGGAAACCGGCTTTTTCAAACAGCGCCTGATGGTTTTCCCAGCTCGGGTCGCTGATGGCAACGACGGCGTTGGGCAGCAGTTGCTTGAGGAAGTCGGCACCGATTTTCAGCGCGCCAGTGCCGCCCACGGCCTGGGCGGTAATCACGCGGCCGGCGCTCAACAGCGGCGACTCAGCGCCAAACAGCAGCTTTTGCACGGCCTGGTCGTAGGCCACGATGCCGTCGATTGGCAAGTAGCCACGGGCGGCATGTTGCGCCACGCGAATGGCTTCCGCTTCGGCAACGGCACGCAAGAGTGGAATCTTCCCCTCCTCGTTGCAGTAAACGCCCACGCCAAGGTTCACCTTGGTGGTCCGTGTATCGGCGTTGAATGCTTCGTTGAGGCCCAGGATTGGATCGCGTGGTGCCATTTCGACAGCGGAGAACAGGCTCATTTTTGCGGCAGCTCTATGGGGGGTAGGAGGGACGTGTCGCGCTCCAGCCGAATGCACTAGAGCGGTGCACAAACGGGGAGCTAGTATAGAGGCCATCACGGCTGAGAGCGACAACGGAAACGGCTTTTCGGCCATGTTTTTCGGTTTATTTGCTGACCGTTAGTCTTATTGCAACATTGGCGCGAAAGGTCGTGTAGGACGACGGCCTTGAAACCCGTCACATTCGACACCACTTCTACAGCTATCATGGTTTTTTCCTGCACCCTGCGATGATTATTCGCGGGTCGCTGAGCTATTTCGTCCCTGGCGGTGTCGAGTCTGGGGTGACTTCACGAGGTACGTTATGTCGGATTTCCAGCTCGTTACCCGTTTTGAACCCGCCGGCGATCAACCGGAAGCCATTCGTCAGATGGTAGAAGGCATCGAAGCCGGCCTGGCGCACCAGACGCTGCTTGGGGTGACCGGTTCCGGCAAGACCTTCAGCATCGCCAACGTGATCGCCCAGACCAACCGCCCGACCCTGGTGCTGGCGCCGAACAAGACCCTGGCGGCGCAGCTCTATGGCGAGTTCAAGGCGTTCTTCCCCAACAACGCGGTGGAGTATTTCGTTTCCTACTACGACTACTACCAGCCCGAAGCCTACGTGCCGTCCTCCGATACCTTTATCGAGAAGGATGCATCGATCAACGACCATATCGAGCAGATGCGGCTGTCGGCCACCAAGGCACTGCTGGAGCGCAAAGACGCGATCATCGTCACCACGGTGTCGTGCATCTACGGTCTGGGCAGCCCCGAAACCTACCTGAAGATGGTGCTGCACGTCGACCGTGGCGACAAACTCGACCAGCGCGAACTGTTGCGCCGCCTGGCGAGCCTGCAGTACACCCGTAACGACATGGACTTCGCCCGCGCCACCTTCCGGGTGCGCGGCGATGTGATCGACATCTACCCGGCCGAATCCGACCTGGAAGCGATCCGCATCGAACTGTTCGATGATGAGGTCGAAAGCCTGTCAGCCTTCGACCCGTTGACCGGTGAAGTGATCCGCAAGCTGCCACGTTTTACCTTCTACCCGAAAAGCCACTACGTGACCCCGCGCGAAACCCTGATGGGCGCGATCGAGGGCATCAAGGTCGAGCTGGCCGAGCGCCTGGAATACCTGCGTTCCAACAACAAGCTGGTGGAAGCCCAGCGCCTGGAGCAGCGCACCCGCTTCGACCTGGAGATGATCCTGGAGCTGGGCTACTGCAACGGCATCGAAAACTACTCGCGCTATCTATCGGGCCGCGAATCCGGCGCGCCGCCGCCGACCCTCTATGACTACCTGCCGCCGGACGCCTTGCTGGTGATCGACGAATCCCACGTCAGCGTGCCGCAGGTGGGCGCCATGTATAAGGGCGACCGTTCGCGCAAGGAAACCCTGGTGGAATACGGCTTCCGCCTGCCGTCGGCGCTGGACAACCGGCCGATGCGCTTTGACGAGTGGGAAGCCATCAGCCCGCAGACCATCTTCGTTTCTGCTACGCCCGGCAACTATGAAGCCGAGCATGCGGGCCGCGTCATCGAGCAATTGGTGCGCCCCACTGGCCTGGTGGACCCGGAAATCGAAATTCGCCCGGCGCTGACCCAGGTCGACGACCTGCTCTCGGAGATCAACAAACGTGTGGCCCTGGAAGAGCGGGTGCTGGTCACCACCCTGACCAAGCGCATGTCCGAAGACTTGACTGATTACCTGGCCGACCACGGCGTGCGCGTGCGTTACCTGCACTCGGACATCGACACCGTGGAACGCGTGGAGATCATCCGCGACCTGCGGCTGGGCACCTTCGATGTGCTGGTGGGGATCAACCTGCTGCGCGAAGGCCTGGACATGCCCGAAGTGTCGCTGGTGGCGATCCTGGATGCGGACAAGGAGGGCTTCCTGCGCTCCGAGCGCTCGTTGATCCAGACCATCGGCCGAGCGGCGCGTAACCTCAATGGACGGGCGATCCTGTATGCCGACCGCATCACCGGCTCCATGGAGCGGGCGATTGGCGAGACCCAGCGTCGTCGCGACAAGCAGATCGCGTTCAACCTGGAACACGGCATTACCCCCAAAGGTGTGTTCAAGGACGTTGCCGACATCATGGAAGGCGCCACCGTGCCCGGCTCGCGCAGCAAGAAGCGCAAGGGCATGGCCAAGGCCGCCGAGGAGAGCGCCAAGTACGAGAACGAACTGCGCTCACCGAGTGAGATCACCAAGCGGATTCGGCAACTCGAAGAGAAGATGTACCAGTTGGCGCGGGATCTGGAGTTTGAAGCGGCGGCGCAGACGCGCGATGAGATTGGCAAGTTGCGCGAGCGGCTGTTGGCTGTTTGATTTGCGTTGATTGGGCTGGCCCCATCGCGGGCAAGCCCGGCTCCCACATTGATCTGTGAACGCGGTCAAAATGTGGGAGCTGGCTTGCCTGCGATGGCCGCGCCTCGGTTTTCCAGATATCCCCCAGGCTGTTACCATTCGCCCCTTGTTTCAATTTTCAGTTATATCGCCCATTCGAGACCTGCCATGACCACCGTCCGCACGCGCATTGCGCCATCGCCTACTGGGGATCCCCACGTCGGTACTGCTTACATCGCCCTGTTCAACTACTGCTTTGCCAAGCAGCATGGCGGTGAGTTCATCCTGCGGATCGAAGATACCGACCAACTGCGCTCCACTCGTGAGTCGGAACAGCAGATTTTCGATGCTCTGCGCTGGTTGGGCATTACCTGGGCCGAAGGCCCGGACGTGGGCGGCCCGCATGGCCCGTATCGCCAGAGCGAGCGCAGCGACATCTACAAGCAGTACACCCAGCAACTGGTCGATATGGGCCATGCCTTCCCGTGCTTCTGCACCGCCGAAGAGCTGGACCAGATGCGCGCCGAGCAACAGGCCCGTGGCGAGACCCCGCGCTACGATGGCCGTGCGCTGCTGCTGTCCAAAGAAGAAGTGGCCGCGCGTCTGGCCGCCGGTGAGCCTCATGTCATCCGTATGAAGGTGCCAAGCGAAGGCGTGTGCGTGGTGCCGGATATGCTGCGCGGTGACGTCGAGATCCCGTGGGACCGCATGGACATGCAGGTGCTGATGAAGACCGACGGCTTGCCGACGTACTTCCTGGCCAACGTGGTCGATGACCACCTGATGGGGATCACCCATGTGTTGCGCGGCGAAGAGTGGCTGCCATCGGCACCGAAACTGATCCTGCTCTACGAATACTTCGGCTGGGAGCAACCGCAGCTGTGCTACATGCCGCTGCTGCGTAACCCGGACAAGAGCAAGCTGTCCAAGCGCAAGAACCCAACGTCGGTAACGTTCTACGAGCGCATGGGCTTTATGCCTGAGGCGATGCTCAACTACCTGGGTCGCATGGGCTGGTCGATGCCGGACGAGCGCGAGAAATTCTCGTTGCAGGAAATGGTCGACAACTTCGACCTGTCCCGTGTTTCCCTCGGCGGGCCGATCTTCGATATCGAGAAGCTGTCGTGGCTCAACGGCCAGTGGCTGCGTGACTTGCCCGTGGAAGAGTTTGCCAGCCGCGTGCAGCAATGGGCGTTGAACCCCGAGTACATGATGAAGATCGCGCCGTTGGTGCAGGGCAGGGTAGAGACGTTCAGCCAGGTCGCACCCTTGGCCAATTTCTTCTTTGCCGGTGGCGTGAATCCGGACCCCAAGCTATTCGAGTCCAAGAAGCTTTCCGGTGACCAGGTTCGCCAGCTGATGCAGTTGATCCTGTGGAAGCTTGAAAGCCTGCGTCAGTGGGAGAAAGATGCAATCACGGCGACCATCCAGGCGGTGGTGGAATCCCTTGAGCTGAAACTGCGCGATGCCATGCCGCTGATGTTTGCCGCAATCACCGGGCAGGCCAGTTCGGTGTCGGTGCTCGATGCGATGGAAATTCTCGGCCCGGACCTGACCCGTTTCCGCCTGCGCCAAGCCCTTGATTTGCTTGGGGGTGTGTCGAAGAAAGAAAACAAAGAATGGGAAAAGCTGCTGGGCGCTATCGCTTAAGCAGGCCGCTTAGGGCATGAAACCCCGGTTTTCCGGGGTTTCGTCGGTAAGTGATTGTTATCCCGGCAAAAAATTTTGGAAATTGTTGAAAATAAATTTGACACGTTTCCAAACCGCCATTAAGATTCGCCCCGTCCTCACCGATGAGGGGCTATAGCTCAGCTGGGAGAGCGCTTGCATGGCATGCAAGAGGTCAACGGTTCGATCCCGTTTAGCTCCACCAATTTACAGGTTCAAGGTTCCGGCCACACCGTCCTTGAATTGATCAGGTCTCAGCTCTGATCAGATGTACAGAAGGTTTTGTCCCCTTCGTCTAGTGGCCTAGGACACCGCCCTTTCACGGCGGTAACAGGGGTTCGAGTCCCCTAGGGGACGCCAGTTTCAACAAGCAGCTCGAAAGGTCTGCTGCGTCGCGAGACGAAAAATCCGGGGCTATAGCTCAGCTGGGAGAGCGCTTGCATGGCATGCAAGAGGTCAACGGTTCGATCCCGTTTAGCTCCACCAATTTTACAGGTTCAAGGTTCCGGCCACACCGTCCTTGAATCGATCAGTTCTCAGCGCTGATCAGTGTATAGAAGGTTTGTGTCCCCTTCGTCTAGTGGCCTAGGACACCGCCCTTTCACGGCGGTAACAGGGGTTCGAGTCCCCTAGGGGACGCCACGATTACCCGCTCTGCGGGATTTTTAAGGGTCATTCAATTATTGAATGGCCCTTTTGTTTGTCTGGCGTTTGGCCAATTCCCTCCTTTATTCCCATTTTTCTGTTCTGACCGGCGGTCGTGCTTGTCGCTTGCCAAATATTATTATGGTAATAATATTCAACCCTTGAGAGACGGAGGCTTCGATGAGCGATAAAAAAGCGCAAACCCGCGAACGTATTTTGCAGGCTGCCAGCGCGGCGTTGATCCAGCGTGGCCCGGCTGAGCCCAGTGTGGGCGAAGTGATGGGGGCGGCGGGGCTGACGGTCGGCGGCTTCTACGCGCATTTTGAAAGCAAGGACGCGCTGATGCTGGAAGCGTTCAGCCAGTTGCTGGCGCAGCGTCGCGCCTCCATCGATGACTTGGACGAACAGCTGACCGGCGAAGAGCGCCGCACGTTGGTCGCAGCGTTTTATCTGTCGCGCAAGCACCGCGACTCCACGACCCAGGCCTGCCCGTTGCCCGCGACGGTGGGGGAGATGGGGCGCTTGCCGGACGCTTTTCGCGAGGTCTTGAACGAGCACGTCGAGCTGATGGCCGCGCAATTGGCCGGCAGCCCCGAAGACATCGACAAGGCCCTGGCGGACATGGCCTTGATGATAGGGGGGCTGACCCTGGCACGGGCACTCGGGCCCGGCGAGTTATCGGATCGGGTGATACGTGCGGCCAAGTCGGCGGTACGCTGAAAAAGGGGGCGCAAGATGGGCGCATTGACCTGGGTTCGTGGTTTCAATGGCACGGTGGGGCGCCTTGCGCCGCATGCGGTCGCCAGCAAGATGCGTCGCACCTTCATGACCCCGCGCGATCTGCCGCCGCGTGACTGGGAGTTGCCGCTGTTGGCCCAGTCGGAGCGCATCACTCTGCGGTTTGGCCTGTCGGCGTTGCGATGGGGGCATGGCCCGGCGGTGCTGCTGATGCATGGCTGGGAAGGCCGGCCGACTCAATTCGCCAGCTTGATCACGGCGTTGGTCGACAACGGCTATTCGGTGATAGCCCTGGACGGTCCCGCCCACGGCCGCTCGCCAGGGCGTGAAGCCCATGTACTGCTGTTTGCCCGCGCGATGCTTGAGGCGGCGGCCGAGCTGCCGCCGCTGTATGCGGTGGTCGGCCATTCCATGGGCGGCGCCAGTGCGATGCTGGCGGTGCAGTTGGGGTTGCGTACGCAGGCACTGATCAGCATTGCCGCACCGTCGCGCTTTCTGGATGTGCTGCGCGGGTTCACCCGCATGGTCGGCTTGCCACCACGGGCGCGCTCAGCCTTTATCCAAGAGGTGGAGTTGAGCATGGGCATGCCGCTCAAGCATCTGGACGTGGCCCACTACCAACTGAATATTCCCGGCCTGATCGTCCACGCCGAAGACGATACCTTCGTTCCAGTCAGGGCGGCTCAAGCTATTCACGAAGCCTGGTTCGACAGCCGCCTGCTGCGCCTGGAGCAGGGTGGTCACCAGAAAGTGCTCGCCCACCCTCAGGTAATCGACGCTGTACTCGCCCTATTGGCCGGCTGCCGTCTACAGGAGCGCCAGAGCGCCTGATACACTGCCCCGCCGACATCAATCGACTGGAGCAAGGCATGGGCTGGGATTTGGCAACGCCGTTCATCATCGATCTGCAGGTTGCGGCTGAGGACATCGACGGCCTGGGGCACGCCAATAATGCGGTATACGTCTCATGGCTGGAGCGTTGTGCCTGGCGCCATTCCCAGCGCCTGGGCCTGGACCTCACCGAATACCGCCGCCTTGACCGCGCCATGGCCGTGGTGCGCCATGAGATCGACTACCTGGCGGCAGGCTATGAGGGCGATGAGTTACAACTGGCCACCTGGATCGTCGATTGGGACCAACGCCTGAAAATGACCCGTCGTTTCCAGCTGGTACGCCCCCGCGACGGCGCGACCCTGTTGCGTGCGCAAACAACCTTCGTCTGTATTGAGTTGTCCAGCGGCAAGCCCAAGCGCATGCCCGCCGAGTTTATTGAAGGTTACGGCCCCGCCCTGACAGGGGGTTAACGGTTGCCGCAGGAAACCCAGTAAACTGCGCCACGATTTTTGTTGAGTGTTTTCCATGCAAATTGCTTTGGCGCCCATGGAGGGGTTGGTCGACAACATCCTGCGGGACGTGTTGACCCACGTGGGCGGTATCGACTGGTGCGTGACCGAGTTCATCCGGGTCAACGACCGCCTGCTCACGCCTGCCTACTTCCACAAGCTCGCGCCTGAACTGCTGCACGGTGCCCATACGGCGGCGGGTGTGCCGTTGCGGGTGCAGTTGCTCGGTTCCGACCCGGTGTGCCTGGCGGAAAATGCCGCCCTGGCCTGTGAATTGGGCTCTGAGGTGATCGACCTGAACTTCGGGTGCCCGGCCAAGACCGTGAATAAATCCCGAGGTGGCGCGGTGCTGCTCAAGGAGCCGGAGCTGCTCAACCAGATCGTCGAGCACGTGCGCCGCGCTGTACCAGCGCATATTCCCGTGACCGCCAAGATGCGCCTGGGCTTCGATAGCCCGGATGGCGCGCTGGTGTGCGCCACGGCCCTGGCCGAGGGCGGCGCTGCGCATATCGTGGTGCATGCGCGCACCAAGGCCGATGGCTACAAGCCGCCGGCCCATTGGGAGTGGATCCCGCGGGTGCAGGACGTGGTCAAGGTGCCGGTGTTTGCCAATGGCGATATCTGGAGCGTCGAAGACTGGAAGCGCTGCCGCGAAATCAGCGGCGCCGAAGACATCATGCTGGGCCGTGGCCTGGTGGCGCGGCCCGACCTGGCGCGGCAGATTGTGGCGGCCAAGGCCGGCGAAGAGGTGGTCGAGATGACCTGGGCGCAGATGCAGCCGATGCTTCAGGAATTCTGGCGCCAGTCGGTGGCGCAACTGACGGAAAAGCAGGCGCCCGGCCGCTTGAAGCAGTGGCTGGCGATGCTCACGCGCAACTACCCGCAAGCTGTGGAGTTGTTCACGGCCCTGCGCCGGGAAACGGACTTGAACCAAGTCAGCCGCCTGCTGGGTATGCCGCATCCAGCAGCCGCCTGAACCCCTCGATCGGTAACGGTCGGCTGTGCAAATACCCCTGGAATAAATGGCAGCCGAGCTTTTGCAGAAACGCCAGCTGCTCCAGGGTTTCCACCCCCTCGGCGATGACTTCCAGGTTCAGGCTGCGCGCCATGGCCACAATGGCGCGGATGATTTCTGCATCATTGGGGTCGTGGGTCGCATCGCGCACGAACGACTGATCGATCTTCAGCGCGTCCACCGGCAAGCGCTTGAGGTAGGTCAGGGATGAGTAGCCGGTGCCGAAATCATCCATCGCAAAGCTCACGCCGAGCTTTTTCAGGCGGCGCATCTTCACCACGGTATCGTCCAGGTTCTGGATCACGATGCCTTCGGTGATTTCCAGTTTCAGCAGGCTGAACGGCAGGCCGTGTTGCTTGAGGCTGTGCTCCACCCGTTCTACAAAGTCGTTCTGGCGAAACTGCCGCGGGCTGATGTTCACGCACAGGCTGAAATTGAGCGGGTCTACCAGGCCGTCGGCAATCAACTGGGCAAAGGCGCCGCAGGCTTCATCGAGAATCCAGGTGCCGACCTCCAGGATCAGGCCGCTGTCTTCCAATACCTTGATAAATTCTGCCGGCGACTGCGCGCCCAGTTGTGGATGCTGCCAGCGCACCAGGGCCTCGGCGCCGACTATCCGGTTGCCGCGCGCGTCCACCTGGGGCTGGTAATGCACGCTGAATTCGCCGCGTGACAGGGCCAGGCGCAAGTCAGTCTCCATGCGCAGGCGTTCGCTAGCGGTTCTTTGCATGCTGTTGTGGAACATCTGCGTGGTGTTGCGCCCGGAGTCCTTGGCGCGGTACAGGGCGATGTCGGCGCGCTTGAGCAAATCGGCGGGTGTGGTGCCGTGGTCGGGGATCAGCGCCACGCCGATGCTAGGCGTGACCTGCAGCCGATGACCGTCGAGAAACATGGGTTCCGAGAGCAATTCGCGCAGGGTATCGGCCAATGCTTGCACCTGGCTGCTGACCGTCTGGCGGGTGCCCTCCAGGCCGCTGAGCAATACCACAAACTCATCGCCGCCCAAGCGCGCCACGGTGTCTTCCGTGCGCACGCTGGCTTCCAGGCGCGCGGTGACGATTTTCAACACGGTATCGCCAACAGGGTGGCCGAGGGAGTCGTTGATGTGCTTGAAGTGGTCCAGGTCCAGAAACAGCAGGGCGCCGCGCAAGTTGTGGCGCTTGAGCAGGGCGATCTGCTGGCTCAGGCGGTCCATCAGCAGTGCGCGGTTCGGCAGGTTGGTCAGCGGGTCGTGATAGGCCAGGTGGCGGATCTGCGCCTGGGCGTTCTTCAATAGGCTCACATCCCGCGCGGTCAGCAGCAGGCAGGGGGTTTCATTCAGGGTGATCGGCTCGACCGAGACCTCCACCGCCAGCACCTCGCCACGCTTGTTGTGCCAGAGCATTTCCAAGTGATGGATGCGGCCCTTGATCTGCAACTCGGCCAATAATGCCGCGCGCTGGTTTTCATCGGCCCAGATGCCGATCTGGTACAGGGTCAAGCCGATGGCTTCTTCGGTGCGGTAACCGGTCAGGCGGCAAAAGCCGTCGTTGACCTCCACATAACGGCCGGTGTCGCGTTCGGTGATAGAAATCGCGTCGGGGCTGGAGTGAAACGCCTTGGCGAACTTCTCTTCACTGGCCTTGAGTGCGGCTTCCGAGCGTTGCTGCTGGGTAATATCGCGCAGCGTGGTGACGATGCACGGCTGGTCACTGACCTTGATCAAACGGCTGGAAATCATGCAGGTCAGGCTTTGGCCGTCCTTGTGATGCACCACGATAGCCACATTGCTCAGGGCCTGTTCGCGAATCACCTGCTCGATGCGCTGCAGGCGCTTGCTGGAGTCGTCCCACAGGCCGATTTGTTCGGCGCTTTTGTCGAGTACTTCGGCGGCTGTAAAGCCAAACGTCTGGGTAAACGCCGGGTTGATCTCGATGAACGCGCCGCTGTCCAGGCACGTGACGCAGATCGGGTCGGGGCTGGCCTGGAACAGGCTGGCGAACTTTTCCTCCGAGGCGGTTAGCCGTTGCTCGCGCTCGACCTGGTCGGTGATATCCAGCAAGGTGCCTGCCATGCGCAGGGGCTTGCCTGACTCATCGCGATACAGGCGTGCGCGGCTCTCCAGGTAACGCGGGCTGCCGTCTTCCATTTGCACGCGGTAGGTCAACTGATAGTTGCCGTCCGGGCCTTCGCGCAGGCTGCGGTACGCATGGCGCATGCCCTCGCGGTCTTCATCGGACATGCCCTCAAAAAACGCATCGAAGGATTCATGGAACGGCGCGGGTTCCAGCCCGTGCAACTGGGCGGCACGCGCCGAGCCGTAGAGCATGCCGCTGGGGATGTGCCAATCCCAGGTGCCCAGTTGCGCGGAGTCCAGAGCCAGGTCCAGGCGCTCCTGGCTGTCCTTGAGTGCTTGCTCGGCGTTTTTACGTTCGGTGGTGTCCAGGAACGTGCTGATCAGGTACGCCTCGCCGTCCAGTTCCACCTTTTGTGCGCTGAGGGTGCCGTCATGGATCTGGCCGTTGCTGGCGCAGAACTGCACTTCCATGGTGATGGGTTCGCCTTTGCGCTGGGTGGCCTTGACCAGCAGCGAGCGCTGTTCCGGGTGGCGCCACAGGCCTAGTTCCAGGGTGGTGCGGCCGATGGCATCGGCCACCGGCCAGCCGAACAGCATCTCGAAATACTGGTTGGCTTCGCTGATCAAGCCGTCGGCCTGGCGCGTCAGCAGCACCATGTTCGGGCACAGGTGGAAGAGTGTGGCGAAGCGCTTTTCCGAATGACTGAGGGCGTGTTCACGGTCGCGTTGGTGGGTGATCTCGCGGATCACCCCGATCATGCGTCGCCGTCCGGCTTTGTCGGGGGCCAGGTTGCCGCTGATTTCCAGCCAGTGCAGGCTGCCATCGGGCCATTGGATGCGGTGGTGCATGGCGCGGTCGAAGGGCTCTCCGGCGAGCACCGCATGAAAACCGCGCACCACCCGCGCACTGTCTTGCGGGGCGAGCAGGTCGAGGTAATCGAGGTCCTTGGGCAGAGGCTGGCGCGGGTCGAAGCCGAATAGCGCCTGGGTGCCCCGAGACCAGCTGATTCTTCCCGTATCGATTTCCCAGCACCAGGCACCCAGCCGCGCGGCATTGAGGGCCGCCAGCAGTTGCGGGGCGCTGTCCCAGCTTTGTTCCGCCGCTTGAGGGTCCAGGGCGTAGATGCGGGGCAGGGGGGGTACCGGGTCAACAGGGTTGCGCATTATCAAAGGGCCTTGGCTCATTGAGAAAACCGCGCGGTTTGACCTAAACCCCTGGCCCGCACGGTGTCATGCCGGTAACCCTGGCAGATCGACCTGTGCATCCAACAGGCTCATGAAAGCCCGCGCAGCGTTCGACAGCGTCCTTTCGGTGTGCACGATATAGCCTAGCTGGCGACTGAGCTGTATGCCCGGCAAAGCGATGCTCGCCACCTGATCGTCGAGCATGGTGCGCGGCAACACGCTCCAGGCCAGGCCGATGGAGACCATCATCTTGATGGTTTCCAGGTAGTTAGTACTCATTGCGATATTGGGCGTGAGGCCCTGGGCCTCGAACAGGCGGCTGACAATATGGTGGGTAAAGGTATTGCCGCCGGGAAACACGGCCGGATGCCCGGCGATATCGGCCAGGCTGACGGAGCCGTTGCTGATCAGGCTGTGTTCGGGCGCCACCACAAAATCCAGCGGGTCGTCCCACACGCGGGTAGCACGTACCAGGTTGTGGGGCTCTGGCGCCAGGGTGATCACTGCGACTTCCGCACGGCCATGGAGGATTTCTTCGTAGGCTACTTCTGAATCCAGAAACTGAATATCCAGCGCCACATTCGGGTATTGCCGGGTGAAGGTGCGCAGAATCGGTGGCAGGCGGTGCAGGCCGATATGGTGGCTGGTGGCCAGAGTGAGGCGCCCGCTGACTTCGCCGGTGAGGTTGGTCAGGGCGCGGCGGGTGTCATCCAGCACGTTGAGGATTTGATAAGCGCGTGGCAGCAAGGCCCGCCCGGCCTCGGTCAAGCCTACTTCGCGGCCCAGGCGGTCAAACAGCCGTACCTTCAATTGTTGTTCCAGGCCGGCGATGCGCTTGCTGATGGCCGGCTGCGTCAGGTGCAGGCGTTCGCCGGCGCCGGAGAAGCTGCCGATCTCGGCGATGGCGATAAAGGCGTTGAGGTTGGCCAGGTCCATGGTGCTATTCCAGTTGGTAATCCAAAGCATAAAAAATATGAATTTGAGTTATTTAATGTAGCGCCATACCATCAGCCTCACAAGCCAAAGGGTTATTGAAAAGCCCGGCGTATAGAAGCACCGCTGATGAGGACCGACTGATGGCCGGCAAAACGCTTTACGACAAGCTTTGGGATTCCCATGAAGTGAAACGTCGCGATGATGGATCGTCGCTGATCTACATCGACCGTCACATCATCCATGAAGTGACCTCGCCCCAAGCGTTCGAAGGCCTGCGACTGGCCGGGCGCAGGCCTTGGCGCGTCGACTCCATCATCGCCACGCCGGACCACAACGTGCCGACCACTCCTGAGCGCAAAGGTGGCATCGAAGCCATTGCCGACCAGGTTTCGCGGTTGCAGGTGCAGACCCTTGACGACTATTGCGACGAATACGGCATCACCGAATTCAAGATGAACGACGTGCGCCAAGGCATCGTCCACGTCATCGGCCCGGAGCAGGGCGCAACCTTGCCGGGCATGACCGTGGTCTGCGGTGACTCCCATACCTCCACCCACGGCGCGTTCGGCGCCCTGGCCCATGGCATCGGTACTTCCGAGGTGGAGCACGTGTTTGCCACCCAGTGCCTGGTGGCCAAGAAAATGAAGAACATGCTGGTACGCGTCGAAGGCCAATTGCCGTTTGGCGTGACCGCCAAGGACATTGTACTGGCCGTGATCGGCAAGATCGGCACCGCGGGCGGCAACGGCCATGCCATCGAGTTCGCCGGCAGTGCAATCCGTGACCTGTCCATTGAAGGCCGCATGACCATCTGCAACATGTCCATCGAAGCCGGTGCCCGCGTGGGCATGGTGGCGGCGGACGAAAAAACCGTCGAATACGTCAAAGGTCGCCCCTTCGCGCCGCAAGGCGTCGATTGGGACGCCGCCGTCGAAGCCTGGAAAGACCTGGTCTCCGACGCCGATGCGGTGTTCGACACTGTGGTTGAACTCGATGCTGCGCAGATCAAGCCACAAGTCAGCTGGGGCACTTCGCCCGAAATGGTTTTGGCCGTCGACCAGAACGTGCCGGACCCGGCCAAAGAAGCCGACCTGGTCAAGCGCGGCTCCATCGAACGCGCCTTGAAATACATGGGGTTGACCGCCAATCAGGCGATCACCGACATCCAGTTGGACCGTGTGTTTATCGGTTCCTGCACCAACTCGCGGATCGAAGACCTGCGCGCCGCAGCGGTGATCGCCAAGGGCCGCAAGGTGGCCTCGACCATCAAGCAAGCCATTGTGGTGCCAGGTTCCGGGCTGGTTAAAGCCCAGGCGGAAGCCGAAGGCCTGGACAAGATTTTCCTCGAAGCCGGTTTTGAGTGGCGTGAGCCGGGCTGCTCGATGTGCCTGGCGATGAACCCGGACCGCCTGGAGTCGGGCGAGCATTGTGCCTCGACCTCCAACCGTAACTTCGAAGGGCGCCAAGGCGCGGGTGGGCGTACCCACCTGGTGAGCCCGGCCATGGCCGCCGCCGCTGCCGTCAACGGTCGTTTCATCGACGTTCGCGAATTGATCTGAGGAAAATCCGATGAGAGCTTTTACCCAGCACACAGGCCTTGTAGCGCCGTTGGACCGTGCCAATGTGGACACCGACCAGATCATCCCAAAGCAGTTCTTGAAGTCGATCAAGCGCACCGGTTTCGGCCCTAACCTGTTCGATGAGTGGCGCTACCTGGACGTGGGCTACGCCTATCAGGACAACTCCAAGCGCCCCCTGAACAAGGACTTTGTGCTCAACGCCGAGCGTTACCAAGGCGCCAGCGTGTTGCTGGCCCGGGAGAACTTCGGTTGCGGCTCCAGCCGCGAGCACGCTCCGTGGGCACTGGAAGAGTACGGCTTTCGCAGCATCATCGCGCCGAGCTACGCCGATATCTTCTTCAACAACAGCTTCAAGAACGGCTTGTTGCCGATCATCTTGAGCGACGCGGAAGTGGACGAGTTGTTCCAGCAAGTGGAGGCCAACGTCGGCTACCAGTTGACGGTCGACCTGGCCGCGCAAACCGTGACCCGCCCGGATGGCAAGGTGTACCACTTTGAAGTGGATGCCTTCCGTAAGCACTGCCTGATCAACGGCCTGGACGACATCGGCCTGACCTTGCAGGACGGCGATGCGATTGCTGCGTTTGAAACCCGGCACCGGGCGAGCCAGCCCTGGTTGTTTCGCGATGCCTGATTTGATGTAAGCAGGTCTGGCCTCTTCGCGAGCAAGCCCGCCCCCACATTTGATTGCATTTCAACTGAAGAAACTCGGTCGAATGTGGGAGCGGGCTTGCTCGCGAAGGCGTCAGTACAAACAGCACAAGTCTCAAGGACAACATCATGACCACCACCGCCCACTCCCAAGTCGTGCAAAAACAATTCGGCGAGCAAGCCTCGGCCTACCTGAGCAGCGCCGTACACGCCCAGGGCACCGAATTCGCTGTGCTACAGGCCGAGCTGGCCGGGCAGGGCGCTGCACGCCTGCTGGACCTGGGCTGCGGTGCCGGTCATGTCAGCTTCCATGTGGCGCCTCTGGTCAAAGAAGTGGTGGCCTACGACCTCTCCCAGCAGATGCTTGACGTGGTGGCTGCCGCCGCCAAAGACCGCAACCTGGCCAACATCCGCACCGTGCACGGCGCCGCAGAGCGCTTGCCCTTCGCCGAGGGTGAGTTCGACTTCGTGTTCAGCCGCTATTCGGCCCATCACTGGAGCGACCTCGGCCTGGCCCTGCGTGAAGTGCGCCGGGTGCTCAAGCCGGGCGGCGTGGCGGCATTTGTGGATGTCTTGTCACCGGGCAGCCCCCTGTTGGACACTTACCTGCAAACCGTCGAAGTGCTGCGCGACACCAGCCACGTGCGTGATTACTCCGGCGCCGAGTGGATGCGCCAGTTGAGTGAGGCCGGCCTGCACGTGCGCAACAGCAGCCGCCAACGCTTGCGCCTGGAATACACCTCTTGGGTCGAGCGCATGCGCACGCCAGAGGTACTGCGTGCGGCAATCCTGGAGCTGCAAAAGGCGATGGGCCAGGAAGTACGCGACTATTACGAAATTCAAGCCGACGGCACCTTCAGCACCGATGTGCTGGTGGTCTTCGCCGAACGCTGATTGATGGTTCCCGACCTGCCTGTGGGCGGGTCGCCCGATGAAATGAGGAAAGCATGAGCAAGCAGATTCTGATTCTCCCTGGCGACGGTATTGGTCCGGAAATCATGGCCGAAGCGGTCAAGGTCCTTGAGCTTGCCAACAGCAAGTACAGCCTGGGCTTCGAGCTGAGCCACGATGTGATCGGCGGCGCCGCCATCGATAAACACGGCGTGCCCCTGGCCGACGAGACCCTCGACCGCGCCCGGGCTGCCGATGCCGTGCTGCTCGGCGCCGTGGGCGGGCCGAAATGGGACAAGATCGAGCGTGACATCCGCCCTGAGCGCGGCCTGTTGAAAATCCGTGCGCAACTGGGCCTGTTCGGCAACCTGCGCCCGGCCATCCTCTACCCGCAACTGGCTGACGCGTCGAGCCTCAAGCCGGAAGTGGTGGCGGGCCTGGATATCCTCATCGTGCGCGAGCTGACCGGCGGTATCTACTTCGGCTCGCCACGGGGCGTGCGCGAGTTGGAAAATGGCGAGCGTCAGGCCTATGACACGCTGCCATACAGCGAGAGCGAAATCCGCCGTATCGCCCGTGTCGGTTTCGACATGGCGCGCGTGCGCGGCAAAAAAGTCTGCTCGGTGGATAAAGCCAACGTACTGGCCTCCAGCCAACTGTGGCGTGAAATCGTCGAAGAAGTCGCCAAGGATTACCCGGACGTCGAACTGAGCCACATGTACGTCGACAACGCCGCCATGCAGCTGGTGCGTGCACCCAAGCAGTTCGACGTGATCGTCACCGACAACCTGTTCGGCGATATCCTGTCCGACCAGGCGTCGATGCTCACCGGTTCCATCGGCATGCTGCCGTCGGCGTCCCTGGACACCAACAATAAAGGTATGTACGAGCCGTGCCACGGTTCGGCGCCAGACATCGCGGGGCAGGGCATTGCCAACCCGTTGGCGACGATTTTGTCGGTGTCGATGATGCTGCGTTACAGCTTCAACCTGGGCGATGCCGCAGACGCCATCGAGAAGGCCGTCAGCCTGGTGCTGGATCAGGGCTTGCGCACCGGCGATATCTGGTCCCAGGGTTGCACCAAGGTCGGGACGCAAGAAATGGGCGACGCAGTAGTCGCCGCGCTGCGGAATCTGTAATCTCTCGGGCCCGCTTGCAGTTGTTGCTGCAAGGCGGCCCACTTTTTAACAAGGTGTAGTTGCGATGAAACGTGTAGGTCTGATCGGTTGGCGCGGTATGGTCGGTTCCGTGCTCATGCAGCGGATGCTGGAAGAGCAGGATTTCGATCTTATTGAGCCGGTGTTTTTCACCACTTCGAACGTAGGTGGCCAAGGGCCGTCCGTGGGCAAGGATATTGCCCCGCTCAAGGATGCCTACAGCATTGAAGAGTTGAAGAGCCTCGACGTGATCCTGACCTGCCAGGGTGGCGACTACACCAGCGAAGTCTTCCCCAAGCTGCGTGAAGCCGGCTGGCAGGGTTACTGGATCGACGCCGCCTCGAGTCTGCGCATGCAGGACGACGCGGTGATCATCCTCGACCCGGTCAACCGCAAGGTCATCGACCAGCAACTGGACGCCGGCACCAAGAACTACGTGGGCGGCAACTGCACCGTCAGCCTGATGCTGATGGGCCTGGGCGGTCTGTTCGAAGCGGGTCTGGTGGAGTGGATGAGCGCCATGACCTATCAGGCGGCCTCCGGCGCCGGCGCGCAGAACATGCGTGAACTGATCAAGCAGATGGGCGCGACCCACGCCGCTGTCGCCGATCAACTGGCTGACCCGGCCAGTGCGATCCTCGATATCGACCGCCGTGTGGCCGAGGCCATGCGCAGCGATGCTTACCCGACCGAGAACTTCGGCGTGCCATTGGCCGGTAGCTTGATCCCGTGGATCGACAAGGAACTGCCTAACGGCCAGAGTCGCGAAGAGTGGAAGGCCCAGGCCGAAACCAACAAGATCCTGGGTCGCTTCAAGAACCCGATCCCGGTGGACGGCATCTGCGTACGCATCGGCGCCATGCGTTGCCACAGCCAGGCGCTGACCATCAAGCTGAACAAAGACGTGCCGATCGCCGATATCGAAGGGCTGATCAGCCAGCACAACCCTTGGGTCAAGCTGGTGCCGAACAACCGTGATATCAGCATGCAGGAGCTGAGCCCGACCAAGGTCACCGGCACCCTGAATGTACCGGTGGGCCGTCTGCGCAAGCTGAACATGGGCAGCCAGTTCCTCGGCGCGTTCACTGTCGGCGACCAACTGCTGTGGGGCGCGGCTGAGCCGTTGCGTCGCATGTTGCGGATTTTGCTGGAGCGTTGATCGCTTGAGGCAATCAGAGAAACCCGCGTTCTGGTGACAGGCGCGGGTTTTTTGTTGCCTTTGTGATCATTCCCACGCTCTGCGTGGGAATGCAGCTCTGGACGCTCTGCGTCTGCTTTAGAGGCGTGATGCGGAGCGTCACAGGAGGCGTTCCCGCGCAGAGCGTGGGAACGATCAGGGGGGCTGTAATTGCCTCACCCTCTACCACCCGGTAAAGTGCCGCTCCCCCGTAATGCCCGAGGCAACCCCATGACCCAGACCTTTGAAATCGCCGTGATCGGCGCCACCGGTACCGTTGGCGAAACCCTGGTGCAGATTCTCGAAGAGCTGGAGTTCCCGGTGGGCACCTTGTACCTGCTGGCGGGCAGCAACTCGGCGGGGGCTTCGGTGCCGTTTCGGGGCAAGAACGTGCGGGTCAAAGAGGTCGACACGTTTGATTTCAGCAAGGTGCAGTTGGCGTTCTTCGCCGCAGGCCCGGCGGTGACCCTGAGTTTCGCCCCGCGTGCCACCGCCGCTGGCTGCGCGGTGATTGACTTGTCCGGCGCATTGCCCGCCGAGCAGGCGCCGCAAGTGGTACCGCAGGCCAACGCCCATGTGCTGGGCGCGTTGAAAAAGCCTTTCCAACTCGGCAGCCCGAGCCCCTGTGCCACCTACCTCGCGGTAGTGCTGGCACCGTTGCGCGGTGTGGTGGACATCCAGCGCGTGAGCGTCAGCGCCAACCTGGCCATCTCTGCCCAGGGCCGCGAGGCCGTCAGCGAGTTGGCGCGCCAGACTGCCGAACTGTTGAACGTGCGTCCCTTGGAGCCAGCGTTCTTCGATCGGCAAGTGGCGTTCAACCTGCTGGCGCAAGTCGGCACGCCAGACGTCCAAGGTCATACCGCCCTGGAGAAGCGCCTCGTACACGAACTGCGTGCGGTGCTGGAAACACCTTTACTAAAGATTTCCGCCACCTGCGTTCAAGCCCCGGTGTTTTTCGGCGATAGCCTGACTGTGTCGCTGCAACTGGCCGCGCCGGTCGACCTGGCCGCGGTGAACCGCGCCCTCGACGCTGCGCCGGGAATCGAGCTGGTCGAGGAGGGCGATTACCCCACGGCCGTAGGCGATGCCGTCGGCCAGGACGTGGTGTACGTCGGGCGAGTTCGCGCAGGTATCGACGACCCAGCGGAACTAAATCTTTGGCTGACGTCAGATAACGTACGCAAAGGCTCAGCCCTGAACGCCGTGGAGCTGGCGCAGTTGTTGATAAAAGGCCTTGTGTAAAAGATACTTGGCGGCAATTTGTAGATTGATTCTAGCCAGGCGCTATGCTTGGTCCCAAGTGAAACACAAGCGCGTCGGTGACCTATCGGCTCGCCATGCCTAATGGCAGCGGTTACCAACCTTCTCGCAGGGCGGGAAGCGTTCAAACAAAGGATGAGGCTATGGTTCAAGTTCGCAAACTGGTGTTAGCAATAGCGGCCGCCTCGGCGCTGTCCTCCGGTATGGCGCAGGCGCTGCAACTTGGGGAGATGACCCTCAAGTCGAAGTTGAACCAGCCGCTGTCGGTGGAAATCGAATTGCGCGATGTGGGCGGCCTCACGGCGTCCGAGATCACCCCCAGCCTGGCGTCGGCCCAGGCCTTCGTGGATGCGGGAGTCGACCGCCAGGCGTTTCTCGATGACCTGACGTTCACGCCGGTGATCAACCCCGAAGGTCGCAGCGTGGTGCGCGTGACCTCCAGCAAGCCGCTGCCCGATTCCTATGTGCGCTTCCTCATGCAGGTGCAATGGCCCAATGGCCGTTTGATGCGTGACTACAGCGTACTGCTCGACCCGGCCAAGTTCGACTCGCCGGCGCCGGCGGCGAGCGCGCCAGCCAGTACTGCGCCTGCCGCCAGTACATCTGCCCAGCACACCACCACGTCCCGCGACACCTTGTGGGAAATTGCCGCAAAGAACCGCAATGGCGCCTCGGTCCAGCAAACGATGCTGGCCATCCAGGCGCTTAACCCGGATGCCTTTCTTGACGGCAATATCAACCGCCTGAAAACCGGCCAGGTCCTGCGCCTGCCGGACGCTACGCAAAGTACAGCCTTGGCCCAGCCGCAAGCGATTGCCGAAGTGAGCGCGCAGAATGCCGCCTGGCGCCAGGGCCGCCGTGGCCCTCAGAGCCAAGCGGCCGGCAAGCCGCAGTTGGACGCGACCAAGCGCACCCAGGCCGGCAATGCGCCGTCGAGCACCCAGGCCAAGGACAACTTGAGCCTGGTATCGGCGCAAGCGGCCAAAAAAGGTGGAAAGGGCACCGTCGGTGACAGCCGGGCCCTTAGCGACAAGCTGGCGATGACTCAGGAAGAACTAGACACCACGCGGCGCGACAACGAAGAACTGAAAAGCCGTGCCGCCGACTTGCAAAGCCAGTTGGACAAGCTGCAGAAGCTGATCCAGCTGAAGAATGACCAATTGGCTCGTTTGCAAGCGCAAACGGGTGAGCCACAGACAGCGGCGATGCCTGCGCAGTTGCCGGGTGAACCCGCAGCCGAGCCTGCGGCCCCTGTTGCAACACCAGCGCCAGCGCCTGAACCGGTCAAGCCGGCTGCTGCGCCGGCCAGCACCGAAGGCAAGTTCAACGACCTGCTGACCAACCCGATTGTGCTCGGCATTCTTGGCGGTGCGGCCCTGCTGGTAGTGTTGCTGCTTTTGCTGCTGTGGGCACGCCATCGCAATGCTCGCCGCGAAGAAGAAAAACATCTGCGCATGGCACGGGCGTTGGCTGAAGAGCCCGAGTTCGTTTCCAATATCGATCAAGACCTGCCGCCTGACAGCTTCGAGGGCCTTGAGGTGCCGCCGCCGAGCGTCAAGCTCGACACCGCAACGGCGCCAGTACCCGCACCGGTGGCTGAGCCGGTTGTAGCACCGACGGTCGCCTCCGTGCTGGCGCCGTTGGCGGTTGCCGTGGCTCAGGAAAACGCCAGCGACGCCCTGGCCCAGGCCCAATCCCATATTGACCGTGGCCACCTGAACCAGGCGGCGGATGTGCTTGAACAAGCCATCAAGCACGAGCCCAAGCGCAGCGACCTGCGTTTGAAGCTGATGGAAGTCTATGGCCTGCAGAACAACAAGGACGGGTTCGTCACCCAGGAGCGCCAGTTGGTGGCCAACGGTGAGAACCATGCCCAGGTCGAGCAGCTCAAGGCGCGTTTCCCGGCCATGGCCGTGTTGGCCGCGGGTGTCAGTGCCGCAGTGGCCGCCGCAGCCCTGGATGCGCAGTACGTCAAGGACCTGCTCGACGACAAGCCGACCCCAGCCCCGCAGGCAGATACCTTCGACACCGATTTCGACCTGAGCCTGGATGACCTGGAAGCTGCCTCGCCGGCCGAGATCGCGCAAGACCAGCAAACCTTTGAAGCGTTGCTGCAACAGCAGACTGAGCCCAAGGCCGATGCGCAGGACCTGTCGGACTTTGACCTGGACCTGCAACTGGACCCGCCGACGTCGCAATCCGATGACGACTTCCTGTCGGGCCTTGAAGGGCAGATCAAGGATGTACCTGCGGTGGAGCCGCCGACCCTGACGCCGGCCGCGCTGGACGAATTCGACCTGCCGGAAGATTTTGACCTGTCGCTGGCGGAGGAGCCGAGCAATCCTGCGGCCAAGCCCGATGCCTTCGCGTCAGAGCTGGACGACGTCAATGCCGAACTGGATCGCTTGTCCCAGAGCCTGGAGCATCCGCCGATCGAGCCTTCCTTCACGGCTGAAGATGCTGCGCTGAGTGCTGAGGATGAGCCGGAGTTCGATTTCCTCTCCGGCACTGATGAAGTGGCCACCAAGCTCGACTTGGCCCAGGCCTACATCGACATGGGCGATGCGGACGGCGCGCGTGACATCTTGTCCGAAGTGCTGACCGAAGGCGACGAAGGTCAGCGTAGCGAAGCCAAGGAAATGCTCGGCAGAATCTAACGGCCGACGCGGAAAAACGTGGGAGCGGGCTTGTTGTGGCGAGGGAGCTTGCTCCCGCTGGGGTGCGTAGCGCCCCTGAAAAGCCGGCTCCAGCTGCGCTATCGAACGGGAGCAAGCTCCCTCGCCACAAAAACCCCAGATTAAAAGCCCCCTCTCATGCACCCTGACGCCCTATAATGCCCGCCTTTGCGCAACTCATCAGGCTCACAGTTCTTGGCAAATATAGATAACGCGGCTGCCGAAATGGCGGCCGCAGGCTTTTACCGCATCGCCCTGGGCGTGGAATACAAAGGCTCGCGCTATCGCGGCTGGCAGCGTCAGGCCTCCGGGGTGCTGACGGTGCAGGAAACCCTGGAGAATGCACTGTCCAAAGTCGCCAACTCGCCGGTGTCGCTGATGTGTGCCGGGCGTACCGATGCCGGCGTACACGCGTGTGGCCAAGTGGTGCACTTCGACACCCAGGCCGAGCGTTCGATGAAGGCGTGGGTGATGGGGGCTAATATCAATTTGCCCCATGACGTCAGCGTCAGCTGGGCCAAGGTCATGCCGGCGCATTTTCACGCCCGTTTCAAGGCCATCGCCCGGCGTTATCGCTACGTGATCTACAACGATCAGATCCGCCCGGCGCACCTCAATGAAGAGATTACCTGGAACCACCGCCCACTGGATGCCGAGCGCATGGCCGAAGCCGCGCAGCATTTGGTCGGGGTGCATGACTTCAGCGCCTTCCGTGCCGGGCAGTGCCAGGCCAAGTCACCGATCAAGGAGGTCCACCACCTACGGGTGACACGGCACGGCAAGATGATTGTGCTGGATATCCGGGCCGGGGCCTTTCTGCATCACATGGTGCGCAATATCGCGGGCGTGCTGATGACCATCGGCACCGGTGAGCGCCCGGTGGAGTGGGCCAAGGAAGTGCTGGAAAGCCGCATTCGCCGCACGGGCGGGGTCACGGCGCATCCGTTCGGCCTGTATCTGGTGGATGTGGAGTACCGCGACGAGTTTGAATTGCCGGAGCGCTTTATCGGGCCGCACTTCCTCACAGGTTTCAGCGAACTTGGCGGCTGACGCCCGGAAAAGCTTTTGTTACCATCCGGGACTTTCTCGGCCCAACCCTGAGGTTCCTACGACATGTCAGCCGTTCGCAGCAAGATTTGCGGGATTACCCGCATAGAAGACGCGCTGGCGGCAGTCGAAGCGGGGGCGGATGCCATTGGCCTGGTGTTTTATGCCAAGAGCCCGCGGGCGGTGAATGTGCTGCAGGCGCGGGCGATTATCGCCGCGTTGCCGCCCTTCGTGACCACCGTAGGGTTGTTCGTCAATGCCAGCCGCTGCGAGCTCAACGAAACCCTGGATGCGGTGCCGCTGGATATGCTGCAGTTTCACGGCGACGAGTCGCCAGAGGAATGCGAAAGCTATCAGCGCCCGTACATCAAGGCATTGCGGGTCAAGGCCGGGGACGATATCGCCGCAGCCTGCGCCGCTTATACCGGCGCTCGCGGGATTCTGTTGGACACCTACGTCGAAGGCGTACCCGGTGGCACAGGCGAAGCGTTCGACTGGTCGCTGATTCCCGAGGGTTTGCGCAAGCCGGTTATTCTTGCGGGTGGGCTCACCCCTGGAAATGTCCAGGCGGCCATCGAGCAGGTCCGGCCGTATGCCGTGGACGTCAGCGGCGGGGTGGAGCAGGGCAAGGGGATCAAGGACCCGAGCAAGATTCGCGCGTTCATGCAGGCCGTGCGCAACAGCAGGGGTGGGATGTGACGGCTGGCAGTCTGCCGCCGTCCATAACTACCACTGTGTAAAACAGCCCGGCGCCGCCTGTGGGTGGCCCGGAAACGAAGTGGCAACCCTGCGCTGGCAGGTTGTCTGGAAGGCTGAGGATACGGGCGGGAAATGGCAGGTCCAACGTCTGACCCCGTCCCGCCTGTGTCATCGCCACATATGAATTTAGCTCAAGGGCATACGCGGGGCTGTGTTCAAGCCACCGGTACTGGAGAAAAGAAAGCATGAGCAACTGGTTAGTAGACAAACTGATCCCTTCGATCATGCGTTCCGAGGTGAAGAAAAGCTCGGTTCCTGAAGGTCTGTGGCACAAATGCCCATCCTGCGACGCGGTGCTGTATCGCCCGGAGCTGGAAAAGACCCTGGACGTTTGCCCCAAGTGCAACCACCACATGCGTATTGGCGCACGCGCCCGTATCGACATCTTCCTGGATGCCGACGGCCGTAATGAACTGGGTGCCGACCTAGAGCCGGTTGACCGTCTCAAGTTCCGCGACAGCAAGAAGTACAAGGACCGCCTAGTCGGCGCGCAGAAGCAGACCGGCGAGAAAGACGCGCTGATTTCGGTCAGCGGCAAGCTGCTGGGCATGCCGGTGGTGGTTTCGGCCTTCGAATTCTCCTTCATGGGCGGTTCCATGGGTGCCATCGTCGGTGAGCGCTTTGTTCGTGCTGCCAACTATGCCCTGGAAAACCGTTGCCCGATGATCTGCTTCGCCGCCTCCGGTGGTGCGCGTATGCAGGAAGCCCTGATTTCCCTGATGCAAATGGCCAAGACCTCGGCGGTACTGGCGCGTCTGCGTGAAGAAGGCATCCCGTTCATCTCCGTGCTGACCGACCCGGTCTACGGCGGCGTGTCCGCCAGCCTGGCAATGTTGGGCGATGTGATCGTTGGCGAGCCAAAAGCCCTGATCGGTTTTGCCGGCCCACGCGTGATCGAGCAGACCGTGCGGGAAAAACTGCCGGAAGGCTTCCAGCGCAGCGAGTTCCTGCTGGAGCACGGTGCGATCGACCTGATCATCCCGCGTGGCGAACTGCGTCCGCGCCTGGGCAGCCTGCTCGCGCAAATGATGGGCCTGCCGACGCCTGTGTACATCGCGCCTAAGGTTGAGCCGATCGTCGTGCCGCCGGTGCCTGCAAACCTATGACCCAACGTACCCTGGGCGAATGGCTCGCCTACCTTGAGCAGTTGCATCCGTCCGCCATCGACATGGGCCTGGAGCGCTCGCAACAGGTAGCGGCCCGCCTCGGGTTGGGCCGGCCGGCACCGCGTGTGATCACGGTAACCGGCACCAACGGCAAGGGCTCCACCTGTGCCTTTGTCGCCGCGCTGTTGCAGGCCCAGGGCCTCCAAGTCGGCGTGTACAGCTCGCCGCACCTGCTGCGCTACAACGAGCGGGTGCAGCTCAATGGCGTAGAAGCCACTGATGCCCAACTGTGCGAAGCCTTCGCGGCCCTGGAGGCCGGGCGTGGCGACATTTCCCTGACCTATTTCGAGATGGGCACCCTGGCGGCGTTCTGGCTGTTCGAGCGTGCGCAACTGGATGTGGTCGTGCTGGAAGTCGGCCTCGGCGGGCGCCTGGATACTGTCAACGTGGTGGATGCCGACCTGGCCCTGGTGACCAGCATTGGTGTCGATCATGCCGATTACCTGGGCAATACCCGCGACTCGGTGTCTTTTGAAAAGGCCGGGATCTTCCGTCAGGGCCGTCCGGCGCTGTGTGGTGACCTGGACCCGCCGCAACCTTTGCTCGACAAGGCCCGCGAGCTGGACTGTCCGTTCTACCTGCGCGGACGCGAATTCAACCTTGAAATCGGTGCTGCCCATTGGCAGTGGCGTGGGCAGGATGCGCGTGGCCAACGGGTAGAGCTGCTTGATTTGCCGCTGCTGAACCTGCCGATGGAAAACGCCGCGCTCGCGCTGCAAGCCTATTTGCTGCTGGACCTGCCGTGGGATGCCGCGCAGATTGCCACGACCTTGCTGGCAACGAAAGTGGTGGGGCGCCTGGATCGCCGAACCTTCGACTGGCAAGGCAAGCGCCTGAGCCTGATGTTGGATGTAGGCCATAACCCCCATGCTGCGCAGTACCTGGCTCAGCGTCTGGCGCGTACCCCGCTGGCGGGGAATCGCCTGGCGGTGTTCGGGTTGTTGGTCGACAAGGATCTGGACGGCGTGGTTGCGCCACTGCTGGCCAGCGTCCAGTCTTGGGCCGTTGCGCCGCTGGATACGCCGCGCAGCCGTCCTGCGGTTGAGTTGGAAGCTGCCTTGCAGAACCTTGGCGCGCCGGTGACGTCGTATGCAAGCGTCACTGCCGCCCTGGAGGCGCAGTGCGCGGTAGCGACGGCCGAGGACGAAATCCTGTTGTTCGGATCATTTTATTGTGTTGCCGAGGCGCTTGAATGGCTGGCCCGGCGCTCCACGGAGGAAGCTGCACATGGCATTACTGGATAGCGCATACAAGCAGCGAATGGTCGGGGCCCTGGTGCTGGTGGCGTTGGCGGTAATCTTTCTGCCGATGCTGTTTTCCCGCCAGGACGAACAGCGCCAGGTGGTGGTTGAAGCTCCCGCTGCGCCCCAGGCGCCGGTGGTGCCGCAGGTTCAAGTCGAACCAGTGGTTGTGCCTGAGCCTCAGGTGTTGCCGGAAGAGCCTGTGCCCGTCGAGGAGGAGGTCGCCACACAGCAGGCGCCTTCACAGGCCCCTTCGATGCCGGTGCAGCCAAGTGTGCCGGTGGTCAAGCCAACGCCAGCCCCGGCTGTCGCCGCCAAACCGGCTGCACCGGCGCCTGCGCCCAAGCCGGTAGCGCCGCAGCCTGCGGCACCGGGTAAGCCGGATGTGGGGCAGAGTCGCATCGACCCTAATGGCCTGCCGGTCAGTTGGTCGATCCAGTTGGCCAGCCTGGCCAACCGCGAAAGTGCCGACGCCCTGCAGAAAAAGCTGCGTGCCCAGGGGTATAACGCCTATATCCGCAGCGCCGACGGCAAGAACCGGGTGTTTGTGGGGCCGCTGATCGAGCGTGCCGAGGCAGATCGCCTGCGCGATTTGCTGGGCCGTCAGCAGAACCTCAACGGGTTTGTGGTGCGTTTCCAGCCCGAGCGCGGCTGAACGGGCAACATGCTCTAAATGTGGGAGCTGGCTTGCCTGCGATGGCGGTGGTTCAATCGACAACGATGTCGAATGTGCCGCCCTCATCGCAGGCAAGCCAGCTCCCACATTGGTTTGTGCTGGGGTTGAAATGCGATTGGCCCGTCACAATCTATTGATTTGCAAAGCACCCGCAATCACCGCTTACCGATAGCCCAGCGCTCTGCTAAAATGCGCCGCCTTATCCGTACGTAGGCTGCACTGTGCCATTTACCTGGGTTGATTGGGCGATCGTTGCAATCGTCGCCATCTCCGCTTTGATCAGTCTGAGCCGCGGCTTCGTAAAAGAAGCACTGTCGTTGCTGACCTGGATCATCGCAGGAGTCGTAGCCTGGATGTTCGGTGGTTCACTGTCGGTCTACCTGGCCGGGTACATAGAGACACCTTCGGCTCGCGTCATCGCGGGCTGCGCCATCATGTTCATCGCCACGCTGTTGGTGGGGGCAATGGTCAATTATCTTATTGGCGAGTTGATACGTGTCACCGGCCTGTCCGGGACCGATCGATTTCTCGGCATGGCCTTCGGGGCTGCGCGTGGCGCGCTGCTGGTGGTCGTGGCGGTCGGGCTGTTGAGCCTGGGGCCGGTACAGCAGGATTCGTGGTGGCAGGAGTCGGTACTCGTGCCAAAATTTCTATTGGTTGCAGACTGGTCCAAGAACCTCATATTGGGGTGGAGCAGTCAGTGGCTGGCCAGCGGAATCAGCGTACCCGCTGATCTTCCGTTCAAGGAACACCTCTTGCCGGCGCAAACGCCTCAGTAAGCTGTGTTCAGTCAAGATTCATTAAGTAGGGGTTGCGTCGCATGTGTGGCATCGTCGGTATCGTCGGTAAGTCGAACGTCAATCAGGCGCTGTATGACGCGCTAACCGTCCTCCAGCACCGCGGCCAGGACGCTGCCGGTATTGTGACCAGCCACGACGGCCGGTTATTCCTGCGCAAGGACAATGGCCTGGTGCGTGACGTGTTCCATCAGCGTCACATGCAGCGCCTCGTCGGGCACATGGGCATTGGCCATGTGCGTTACCCGACTGCCGGTAGCTCGACCTCGGCCGAAGCTCAACCGTTCTACGTCAACTCGCCTTACGGCATTACCTTGGCGCACAACGGTAACCTGACCAACGTTGAACAGCTGGCCAAGGAGATCTACGAATCTGACCTGCGCCACGTCAACACCAGCTCCGATTCGGAAGTGCTGCTCAACGTGTTCGCCCACGAGCTGGCCCAGCGCGGCAAGCTGCAGCCGACCGAAGAAGACGTGTTCGCCGCCGTGATCGACGTGCATAACCGTTGCGTCGGTGGTTATGCGGTGGTGGCGATGATCACCGGTTACGGCATCGTCGGTTTCCGCGACCCCCACGGCATTCGCCCGATCGTATTCGGCCAGCGTCACACCGACGAAGGCGTCGAGTACATGATCGCCTCCGAAAGCGTTTCCCTGGACGTGCTGGGCTTCACCCTGATCCGCGACCTGGCGCCGGGCGAGGCTGTCTACATCACCGAAGACGGCAAGCTGCACACCCGCCAGTGCGCCGTAGCCCCGAAACTCACCCCGTGCATCTTCGAACACGTCTATCTGGCGCGTCCGGATTCGATCATCGACGGTGTCTCGGTCTACAAGGCGCGCCTACGCATGGGCGAGAAGCTGGCCGAGAAGATCCTGCGCGAGCGTCCCGAGCACGATATCGACGTGGTCATCCCGATCCCGGACACCAGCCGTACCGCTGCGCTGGAGCTGGCCAACCATCTGGGCGTCAAGTTCCGCGAAGGCTTCGTGAAGAACCGCTACATCGGCCGTACTTTCATCATGCCCGGCCAGGCTGCGCGCAAGAAGTCGGTACGCCAGAAGCTCAACGCCATCGAGCTGGAGTTCCGCGGCAAGAACGTGATGCTGGTGGATGACTCCATCGTACGCGGCACCACCTGCAAGCAGATCATCCAGATGGCTCGTGAGGCCGGGGCGAAGAACGTGTACTTCTGCTCTGCGGCGCCCGCGGTGCGTTACCCGAACGTGTACGGTATCGACATGCCGAGCGCCCATGAGCTGATCGCTCATAATCGTTCTACCCAGGATGTGGCCGACCTGATCGGCGCCGACTGGCTGATCTACCAGGACCTGCCGGACCTGATCGAAGCGGTTGGCGGTGGCAAGATCAAGATCGAGCAGTTCGACTGCGCCGTGTTCGACGGCAAGTACGTGACCGGCGATGTCGACGAGGCCTACCTGAACAAGATCGAGCAGGCGCGCAACGACTCGTCGAAGATCAAGACCCAGGCAGTCAGCGCGATCATCGATCTGTATAACAACTGAGTAAACACCGGCCCTGAGGGGCCGGTTTTGTATCTTAAATAAAGAATTGAATAAGGAGTCGCAGCATGAGTCAGGAATGGGATGCCGGTCGGTTGGACAGCGACCTCGATGGCGTAGCTTTCGATACCCTGGCTGTGCGCGCCGGCCAGCACCGTACCCCGGAAGGTGAGCACGGCGACCCGATGTTCTTCACCTCCAGCTACGTGTTCCGTACTGCCGCCGACGCCGCTGCGCGGTTTGCTGGCGAAGTGCCGGGCAACGTGTATTCGCGCTACACCAACCCGACCGTGCGTGCGTTCGAAGAGCGCATTGCGGCCCTGGAAGGTGCCGAGCAGGCCGTAGCGACTGCCACCGGCATGGCGGCCATCCTGGCCGTGGTGATGAGCCTGTGCAGCGCCGGCGACCATGTGCTGGTATCGCGCAGCGTGTTCGGCTCGACCATCAGCCTGTTCGAGAAGTACTTCAAGCGTTTCGGTGTTGAGGTGGACTACGTGCCCCTGGCGGACCTGTCCGGTTGGGAGGCGGCCATCAAGGCCAATACCAAGCTGTTGTTCGTCGAGTCGCCGTCCAACCCGCTCGCTGAGCTGGTGGACATTGCTGCGCTGTCCGAAGTCGCGCATGCCAAGGGCGCGATGCTGGTGGTGGACAACTGCTTCTGCACCCCGGCCTTGCAGCAACCGCTGAAGCTGGGTGCGGACATCGTGGTGCACTCGGCAACCAAGTTCATCGACGGCCAGGGCCGTTGCATGGGCGGCGTGGTGGCTGGTCGCAGCGAGCAGATGAAGGAAGTGGTGGGCTTCCTGCGCACTGCCGGCCCGACGCTGAGCCCGTTCAACGCCTGGATCTTCCTCAAAGGCCTGGAAACCCTCAGCCTGCGTATGAAAGCCCATTGCGCCAACGCTCAGGCCCTGGCCGAGTGGCTGGAGCAGCAGGACGGTATCGAGAAGGTGCATTACGCCGGCCTCAAGAGCCACCCGCAACACGCCTTGGCCCAGCGCCAGCAGCGTGGTTTTGGTGCGGTGGTGAGTTTCGAGGTGAAGGGCGGCAAAGACGGCGCCTGGCGCTTCATCGACGCGACGCGCTTGATCTCCATTACCGCCAACCTGGGTGACAGCAAGACCACCATCACGCACCCGAGCACCACCTCCCACGGGCGCCTGGCGCCGCAGGAGCGTGAAGCGGCCGGCATCCGTGACAGCCTGATCCGCATTGCGGTGGGCCTGGAAGACGTTGCTGACTTGCAGGCAGACCTGGCCCGCGGGCTGGCGGCCTTGTGATCGAGTGGTCCATGGAGGCCGCAGCGGCCAGTAACGGGCGCGTGGCGCTGGTGACGGGCGCGGCGCGGGGCATTGGCCTCGGGATTGCCGCGTGGCTGATCAGTGAAGGCTGGCAGGTGGTGTTGACCGACCTGGACCGCGAGCGCGGTGCCAAGGTGTCCAAGGTGCTGGGCGATAATGCCTGGTTTATCACCATGGACGTGGCCGACGAGAAGCAAGTGGCCCAGGGTGTCGCCGAGGTGCTGGGGCAGTTCGGGCGCCTGGATGCGTTGGTGTGCAACGCGGCGGTGGCCGACCCGCGCAATATCACCCTGGAAAGCCTCGATCTGGCGTACTGGAATCGCGTGCTGGCGGTCAACCTCAGCGGGCCGATGCTGTTGGCCAAGCACTGCGCGCCTTACCTGCGTGCCCATGGCGGCGCTATCGTCAACCTGGCCTCGACTCGGGCGCGTCAATCGGAGCCTGACACCGAAGCCTATGCGGCCAGCAAAGGTGGATTGTTGGCCCTGACCCACGCCTTGGCTATGAGCCTGGGGCCGGAAGTGCGGGTCAATGCGGTCAGCCCTGGCTGGATCGACGCACGTGACCCGGCTGCGCGGCGTGCAGAACCGCTCACCGATGCCGATCATGCCCAGCATCCGGCGGGCAGGGTCGGTACGGTGGAGGACGTGGCGGCGATGGTGGCCTGGTTGCTGTCACGCCAGGCCGGGTTCGTCACCGGGCAAGAGTTTGTGGTGGACGGTGGCATGAGCAAGAAGATGATTTACAGCGAGTAGGGCGGGTAGCCGTCTTGAAGTCATTTTGTCTTTTTCAGAAAAACTTCAAGCAGGCTATTGACTTAGGTCCGCTACCTGCGTAAATTTCGCGGCCTCAACGAAGCAAAGGGTGATTAGCTCAGCTGGGAGAGCATCTGCCTTACAAGCAGAGGGTCGGCGGTTCGATCCCGTCATCACCCACCACTTCTTGAGAGTTTTGCTTCAGGGCAAGACGCAACGTTAAAGGTTGCACCGACGCGCAGCGGTAGTTCAGTCGGTTAGAATACCGGCCTGTCACGCCGGGGGTCGCGGGTTCGAGTCCCGTCCGCTGCGCCATATTTTCCAGGTTCGATGTGTCGGGCTTGAGATTGAACAGCCAAGGCTGATCGGTCAGATGTTTAAAAGGTGGTTGAGGGTTCATGCTCAATCAGCCAAGCGATACGCAGCGGTAGTTCAGTCGGTTAGAATACCGGCCTGTCACGCCGGGGGTCGCGGGTTCGAGTCCCGTCCGCTGCGCCATATCTGCCTCAAGGCCCACTGAACGCCTTGAAGCACAAGGAAAGCCACTGGCTCACCTTGATCCGATAGCAAAGACCCTGGTCGAAAGACCGGGGTTTTTTGTGTCTGGGGTTTGAAAAAAGCCTCATCTTCTTCGCTACCACCAGCGCTCGTTATCGGCAAACGGCCGACAGATCATTTCGATTCTGTCGGCCGTTTTGCGTTCTTGTGTCAAAAAATTTCAATGTGGTTATTTGCCGCAGGCGCAGAAACCTTTAAAGTTAACCCTTCGGTCAACTTTGCACTGTCATCATGGCCTTTTGATTCGTCGAGAAAGGCTTCTGCAAATCTCCAGATTCGGTGTACTTAACCATAAGGGCGGATTTATAACCGCTCAGAGGATGATCCATGTCCAACCGTGAAATAACCCGGCGCTCGTTCCTCCAGGGCGGGCTGGTGGCGGGTGTGAGTGTCACGCTTACGCCACTTAGCACCCAGGCGCTGGCTGCCTTGATGGAAAACAGCGTGACCGTGCCATCTGAAAAGTGGCTCGGTCATAACGGCAAGGCGCGCCAGCGTAACGATGCCTTGTCGAAAGTCTGCGGCAGCAAGGTGTTCGCCCGCGACATCCGTTCCAAGGACATGCCTGGTTGGCCCCAGCAGCAGGGTCACGCCATGTTGCTCAAAACCATCAAGGCCGACCACATCTACGCGGGCTACGACCTGTCGTGGCTTGGCGCCGAGCTGCAGCCGGACCGTATTGTCACCGCTGCCGACCTGGACAAGGACGGTATCGTCTTCCCGGAAGAACATGCGCCGGACCCGTTGCTGCCCGAGGGCAAAGTGCCGATGTTCATCGGTCACCCGGTGGCGATCCTGATCTGGAACGACTTCGAGCGTTTCCGTCAGGCCAAGAACAAGCTCAAGTTCAATGACAAGGCGATTCGTTACGGCGCCAAAGTGCCGTATTACGAAGGCGACCCCTACGGCAGCTTTCGCTACGTGCGCGTGGGTGGCCCGACCTCGGCCGACGAAGACGAGTTCGCCAGCCTCAAGGATTCGATCCTGTTCCCGATGCTGAAAAACCGTCGCCCAGTGTGGAATTCCCAGCCGAACCTGCACGGCAACCTGACCGAGCGCGGGCTGTTCTACGCCGAGCGCATGAAGAGCCAGATCAACACACCACCGGACAACTGGCTAGTGTTTGACGAGCGCTACAAAACCCCCTCGATCGAACCGGCCGCCATGGAGCCGGACAACGGCAACGGTTGGTACGATCCTGCTACCAAGACCCTGCACTTCGTGGTGGCCACCCAGTGCCCATTGGAAGTGGCGACCGAGACCGCCAAGATGATCTCGCCGT
This sequence comes from Pseudomonas sp. AM4(2022), assembly GCF_036346515.1. Taxonomy (NCBI): domain Bacteria; kingdom Pseudomonadati; phylum Pseudomonadota; class Gammaproteobacteria; order Pseudomonadales; family Pseudomonadaceae; genus Pseudomonas; species Pseudomonas sp. AM4(2022). The sequence continues at coordinate 192,244 of NZ_JAOTNW010000008.1, read as the reverse complement.
CGCGCTTCGGCCTGGCCCACCTGAACATGCACCCCGGTTACACCGTGGGGTACGGTTCCAAAGACCACAACATTTTCGTCTACTACGCCGCCCTCGCTGCGTTGTATGGCGCCGGTGTGCCGGTGCGTCTGGCCAATGATCGTTACGAGCAATTCCAGAGCGGCATCAAGCGTCACCCGTTCGATATTCGCTATCAGTTGGCGGTCGACAAAAACGACCACAGCTTCAAAATCTTCCTCGCTGACATGAGCGTCGACGGCGGTGGTCGGGTCAACTACAGCCCATCGGTCGCTGCGGTCGGCGCCACGGCGGCGCAGTCGATCTACTACATGCCGCAGAACGACCTGCAAGTCACCGCATACCATTCCCGTGGCGTTGAAGCCGGTTCGATGCGTGGCTACGGCACCCTGCAAAGCATGGCGGCGACCGAAATGATGGTCGACGAAATCGCCGGTCGCCTCGGTGTAGATGCCATTGAGCTGCGGCGCAAGAACGCATTGCGTTCGGGCATGAAAAACACCCAGGGTGCGATCCCTGCCGGTGCGTTGCGGCTGCACGAAATTCTCGATAAGGCCGCCGTGCACGACGTGTGGAAAAACCGCGACGCGATCAAGCAACAACGCGAAGCTGCGGACCCGGATAACTGGTATGGCGTTGGTTTCGCCATCTGCCAGAAAGACTTCGGCACCGGTTCCGAAGCGCCGATGGCCAGTGTTGAATTCAACGCTGAGGGTCGCATCAGCCTGCGCCACATCGGGATCGAAATCGGTACCGGTATGTCTACCTCGCAATCGCTGGTCGTTGCCGATTTCCTTGGCAGCCCGGCACACGAAGTGAAGACAGGCGAAACAGAGTGGAAGGAAATGCAACTGATCACCAGCGGCAACCCTTACACCATGAGCCAGTCCGAGCAGGACAACCTGCTGCGCAACCCGCGTTGGGTGGGCAAGCTCGCTTCGGCGTCGTCCGCGACCAACTCGGCGTACTACTTCAGCCACGCCACCCGTGAAGCGGCGCGTGTGCTGTTCAACCACGGCCTGTGGCCAGCGGCGCTGGAGATCTGGCGCCAGGGCCCGTTCGGCGGTCAGGCCAACCCCTATGTGGTGCGCCGCGAAGACGCGCATTGGGTGGACGGCAAACTCACCGCCAACGGCATGCAGCCGTTGAGCTTTGAAGAGCTGGCCAAGCGTGCTCACGAGCGCGGCCTGGTCACCGCTGCCACGGTCCACGGGTTTAACCGCTGGAGCTGGGCCGAGGCTGAGTACAGCATCGACGGCGTGCGCGAGCGCCTGCCGCTCGACGGTCTGGCGGTGAAATACGGCGACGGCGCACCGAAAACCAAGCAGGCGCTGATGAGCGCTGCCGGTTTCCACCTGCTCGATCGCCAGAACGTCAGCTATCCCGCCACCCAGTTGAATAACGCTGCGGTGACGTACTACAGCCCCGTCGCCACGTTGGTCGAGTTGAAGGTCAACAAGGGTTCAGCGCAGGTCGAAGTGCTCAATCATCACTCGTGGGTCGAGTGCGGGCGTGTGCTGGTTGAAGAGTTGGTCAAGGGCCAGCTCGAAGGCGGTGTGGCCATGGGCATCGGCCACGCCTTGATGGAAGAAATGCCGTTGTACGAAGGCGGGCCGGGGGAGGGCGACTGGAACTTCAACCGCTACCGTCTGCCGATGGCGCGTCACGTTGCCGTGTGGAAACAGACCTCAGAGATTCTGCCGGCGCTGTCGCCAAGCGACCCGTCCAAAGGTATCGCTGAAGTGGTGATGATCCCGATTGTCGGGGCCATTGGTAATGCGGTGGCACACGCCATCGGTAAACGTGTTCGCGACCTGCCAATCACGGCTGCCCGCATCAAGGAGGCCCTCAATGGCTAACCGTCCGCTTCAACTGACCCTCAATGGTCAATCCGTCGGCCCGGTGGACATCCCTGATGACCTGCCGATGATCGACTACCTGCACGAGTACAAGAACCTCACCGGCTCGCGGCTGGGCTGTGGCCAGGGCATTTGCCACGCCTGCGTGGTGATCGTCGACAACCCGGACGGTACCAGCGAAGAAGTGCGCACCTGCATCACCGGTGCGCATTACTTCGAAGGCAAGCAAGTGCGCACCATCGAAGGCCACGCCAAGCGCGATGAGTCGGGCCAGGTTACCGAGCTGAACCCGATCCAGCAGCGCTTCGTGGACGAGTTCGCCTTTCAGTGCAGCTATTGCGCGCCGGGCTTCGTCAATGCGGCCACCGTGTTGGTGGAGAAACTGCAGCGCCAGCCGACCGTGCACAGCAAGCTGGAACAAGTCATCGAGGACAGTCTCGGTCATCACGTCTGCCGTTGTACCGGGTACGTGCGTTATTACAACGCCACCCGCAACGTGCTGACCGATCTCGGCCTGGTCAAGGAGGGTTAAGCATGAAGCTTTTTCTGACCCGCCTGGCCTTGGCGGTCGGCCTGGCCGCGCCGGTATTGTTTGCCCACGCTGATGATCAAGCCAGGCGCGGCGAATACCTTGCCCGCGCCGCTGACTGCATGGCGTGCCACACTGCACCGGGCGGCGCGCCGTTTGCGGGCGGCCTGCCGATTCTCTCGCCGTTCGGCACCATCTACGGCACCAATATCACGCCAAGCAAAGAGCACGGCATTGGCTTGTACAACGATGACGAGTTCTTCGCCGCGTTGACTGAAGGCAAGCGTCGCGACGGTGCGTACTTGTACCCGGCGATGCCCTACACCTCGTACCACCTGATGCCGCGTGAAGACTCGGACGCGATTCATGCGTACCTCAAAACCATCGAGCCGATCGAGCGCGCAGCGCCGGTGACGAGCCTGAGCTTTCCGTTCAACGTGCGCCTAGGTCTGATGGGCTGGAACGTGCTGTACGGCAAAGCGCTGAAACTTGAACCGGCCCAAGGCAAGAGCGAAGCCTGGACGCGCGGCCAGTACATGGTCGAAGTGCTCGGCCACTGCGGCGAATGTCACACACCACGTGGTCTGCCCGGTGCGATGGAACTGGACAAGCGCCTGACCGGCGGCATCCTCAATGGCTATCTGGCGCCCAGCCTGCTCGCCACGGACCTGGCCGCGCGCGGTTGGAATGAGCAGGACCTGGCCACGTTCCTCAAGCACGGCATGAGCGCCCAAGGCACGATGTTCAACGAGATGTTCCCGGTGTTCCACAACAGCACCCAGGGCCTGAGCGATGCGGACCTGGCTGCGATGGCGACCTTCCTGCTCGGCGATAAACCGCCGGCAGCCAAGGCGTTGGTCGAAGTGCCGGTGGACCAGCTCGGCCCGAGCGCTCAGCGCGGCCGCCAGGAATACCTGAACGTCTGTGCCGGTTGCCATGCCGCCGGTGGTGAAGGCAAGCCGCACATCGCGGTGGCGATGCGCGGCAACACCACGCTGCGTCTGGAAGACCCGCGCAACCTGGTGCGGGTGATCGAGGACGGGATCGGTGAGCAGAAGTTCTCCGGGTTCGAGCACATGCAACCGATGCCGGGCTTCGCTGGAAAACTCAGCCCGGCGCAACTCACCGACCTGATCAATTACCTGCGCCAAGGCTGGGGCGGGCAATCGGCGGAGCTGGTGGTGAGCGACGTGCAGAAGCTGCAGGCTGAGGCGCCGTCCATCGAGCACAGGGCGCACTGACATGCAGCATCTGGATCTGCAGGTGATACGACGGGCGCTGGCGTGGTCGGTGGCGGGGCAGCGCATCTGGCTCTGTACGGTGCTGGCCACCTACGGCTCGGCTCCGCGTGCGCCGGGTTCGCTGCTGGCGGTGAACGCCGCTGGGCAGTGGATTGGGTCGTTGTCGGGTGGTTGCGTCGAGGAAGACTTTCTCGAACGCGTCGCCGAAGGTGCGTTTCTCGATGCGGTCAACGTGGTGCGCTACGGCGCAGGGGACGATCCGCGATCGCGGGTCAGCCTGCCCTGTGGCGGCATTCTCGATGTATTGGTTGAGGCGTTCGAGCCTGACTGCGAGGTGCAAGCGCACCTGCGTGAAATGGAGTCGGCGCTGCTCGGGCAGCGCCGCTTGATTCGCCAGGTGGGCCTGGCCAGCGGGGCGCGCAGCCTGTTCGTTGATCGCGAACAGGGGGCTCGCATCGAGCGTGACAGTGAGCGAGTGCGCATTCGCGTCGGTGCGGCTCAGCGTCTGTTGCTGGCCGGGTACTCCAGCGTGGCGCAGGCGTGTGCCGAGTTTGCAGTCGGCCTTGGGTTCGAAGTGATTCTCTGCGACCCACGCGATGAAGTGCTCGAAGGCGTGGTGCTCAATGGCGTGGAGATTCGTCGCCAGTTGCCGTCGGTGTTTATTGCCGACGGCGGCTGTCACCGTGATACGGCGGTGGTTGCGCTGACGCATGACCCGCGTATCGACGATCTGGCGATGATGGAAGCGGTGCGTACCGACGCGTTCTACATTGGCGTGATGGGGTCGTTGCAGACCTCGCAGAAGCGCCTTGAGCGACTGCGTCGCATCGGTGGGTTGGGGGAGCCTGAACTGGCGCGGATACACGCGCCCATCGGGCTTAACCTGGGGAGCAGGACGCCGTCGGAAATTGCGTTGGCGGTATTGGCTGATATCGTGCGGATTCGTAGCGGGATTGCTCGCGACCAGCTCTGAAGCGCAGCCCTGTAGGAGCGAGCTTGCTCGCGAAAAACTCACCGCCGCCGCGTTCATTCAGAACAAGCGCGTTATCGTTGAAGTTTTTCGCGAGCAAGCTCGCTCCTACAGTGTCTACATCCCGAATTTATCTCGCAGCCCGTAGTACCAAGCCCCCAGTGCCGCAAACGGCGTGCGCAACATTTGCCCACCCGGGAACGGGTAATGCGGCAAGCCCGCAAACGCATCAAAACGCTCAGCCTGACCTCGCAAGGCCTCCGCCAGTACTTTGCCTGCCAAGTGCGTGTACGTCACGCCATGGCCGCTACAGCCCTGGGAGTAATAGATGTTGTCGCCAAGGCGGCCGACCTGTGGCAAGCGCGACAGGGTCAGCAGGAAATTGCCGGTCCAGGCGTAGTCGATCTTCACGTTCTTCAGTTGCGGAAATGCCTTGAGCATTTTCGGCCGGATGATCGCTTCGATATTGGCCGGGTCCCGCGCGCCATACACCACGCCGCCGCCGAAGATCAGGCGCTTGTCGCTGGTGAGGCGGTAGTAGTCGAGCAGGTAGTTGCAGTCCTCGACACAGTAATCTTGTGGCAATAAAGTCTTGGCTACTTCATCGCCCAGTGGCGCCGTGGTGATCACTTGGGTGCCACACGGCATCGACTTGGCCGCCAGCTCCGGCACCAGATTGCCCAGGTAAGCGTTCCCCGCGACGATAATGAATTTGGCCCTGACCCTGCCCTCGGCGGTGTGTACCACCGGATTGGCACCGCGCTCAATGCGCACCGCTGCCGATTGCTCATAGATCGTGCCGCCCAGGGATTCCACGGCCGCGGCTTCACCGAGCGCCAGGTTGAGCGGGTGGATATGGCCACCGCTCATGTCCAGCAACCCCCCCACATAGTTGTCACAGGCCACCACTTCGCGGATGCGGCGCTCGTCCAGCAACTCCAGTTGCGTATGGCCGTAGCGCTCCCACAGCCGCTTCTGCGATTCCAAGTGGCCCATGTGCTTGCTGTTGAGGGCGGCGAACACGCCTCCGTCCTTCAAGTCACACTGGATCTGATACTTGGCCACGCGCTCACGGATGATCCTGCCACCTTCAAACGCCATCTGCCCCAACAACTGCGCCTGCTGGGGCCCAACGCTGCGCTCGATCACGTCGATATCGCGGCTGTAACTGTTGACGATCTGCCCACCGTTACGACCCGAGGCACCAAAACCCACCTTGGCGGCTTCCAGCACCGTGACGCGAAAGCCGTTCTCCAGCAAAAACAGCGCACTGGAAAGCCCGGTATAGCCAGCCCCGATCACACACACATCGGTCTCGACTTCACCTTGCAACACAGGACGGGGCGGAACTGCATTCGCAGAAGCGGCGTAATACGACTGGGGGTAGGGGGTGTTCGCCATCCTGGAACCTCTGTTTTATATTTTTTACGAGTGCGCCGATCCTACCTGAGTTGAAAATTGCCTGCCAGCCACCCGAAAATCACAGGTGTACCCGTCGCAAATAAAAAATTCGCATATTCATAGGGTTAGCTGCAAAAAAGATGTTGACACCCCTTCGGAATTCCGTAGAATGCCGCCTCACAGCAGGCACGTAGCTCAGTTGGTTAGAGCACCACCTTGACATGGTGGGGGTCGTTGGTTCGAGTCCAATCGCGCCTACCAAACAAAATCCGCTCTGCTGGGCGGTCTGGAAGGGCCCACCGAAAGGTGGGCCCTTTTTTGTTGCCTTGGATTCAAGCAGAACGTTCACAAAATATCCTGTTCATTCACACTGAGCAATGTGAATGCCGATAGCAGCTCGTAATCGTATGGGATTTTGTTTGGAATGATGGTGTGGAAGAAAGGGGCGAGGAATTTTTTGCATAGTTCTTAAATAATTGCTGTGCTGCGTCTAGCGCAAATTTCAAGATATTGGCAGCTTACGTGAGAGTTTCTGGATCATTTGTCCCCTCATAGATGATTCGCCCGAAGGTAGATCCTGTACAAAGCTATCTACGTATTGACAATGGCTTACGACCAGCTGCGTATGCTCCGGTGAGAGGTGGCCTAGCGTCCTGAGTTTCGCGGCGAAAGCTTTGCAATAGTGCTTGGGAGTGCGTACCTGTAATGATGTTTTTGGGCGCTATTCTTAAGCTCCTGCAAGTAGATAGTTCCTAAAATCGATAGGTCTTAAAGGTGGTCTCGTTCTGGTGTAGTTTTTCATGTCAAAGTTACGGAAATTATAGAGATGTGTATTTTGCTAGAGATGTACTCAGTGCTTGAAGAATCAACGCAACGGTCATCTCTAGCGTATGCGATTAGTTAAGGTTGTTTTATTCTATTTACGACTCTTGTTTTATTTGGAAGTGACTAATGGCTGCCGTTACGTAGATTATTAAGGATAAGCCGTCTGTATTTTCGTCAATCACATGTCGAGGAATAAGTTTGTAATTTTTGGCGTATTTTGGTTTTTTATTTATTTGCATTATCTTTATTTTCTGCAAGGGTGAGGAGCTTGAATCCTGCTTGGAATATTCAAGAATTTTTACCAATGAGGCTCTCACGTTTTCTAGGTTCTCAGCCGCTTCAGGTAACATATGGGAGAAGTATTCACTAAGAACGAGAGATTCTAATACGGTTTTTTCTTTTGCCAATCTTTGATGTTTATTTTGAGCGAACGAAATGAAGCGCTCAAAATAATTTTCTTGGAAATCGTCGTGTTTGCTTTTTCGTACCAAAGCGCTCTGGTTTGCAGAGGGCTCGGGAGGAGAAGAATTATGGATATTTTTCTTGTGAGCAAGGCTCAAGCGGTTTTTAGTGGCGATAGGAAGAGTGAATTCTTTTGCGGTGTTAGATAGAACCTGCCAAAGAAGGAAGTCCTTATTGTTTTTACATCCTAAAAACTCTGGTAGGTCTAATTTTAAGTTACTAAATTCACAGGCGGATTTATAAAAATAAGGGTAGGCGACAATTGCTCTGATGTTGGCCCTCAGGTATTCATCCATTTCGTGCTTGCTACGCTGGATTAGTCGTTTTCTAAAGTCCTTTATAGCATATACAGCCTTATCACCTACTTTATATTCTTTGTTATTAAGGTTTTCAAATGTGTCAAAGTTGATGTTTTTGATTTCTTCAAAATCGCTAATGTATTCGTCTTCGCTAATGACTTGAAGGTATAGAGTCTGGTTTCTTTTGAAAACTGGCGTTGAGAAGGACGGTCCGCTATCGGCTGGCGTGGAGAAGCCAAGCAAAATGAAAGTAGTGCTCATTGAATTACACCTTGGTCGATGTAGAATTCTCTTACCTTGGATATTACTAAAGGCGTCAGATGACTTGGAGCCACTCGGGATGTCGAATATGTTATTGCTTCTATATCATTTTCGTATAAATAAGCCACCAACTCACTATCGTTTGCAATGGAGTCAGGAATAACGATGGCTTTAAGGGCGCTACTATTTACATCAATAGAAACGCTAGATTGTAATTCTATAGTGTAGCAGCGATTATCAAAGGTTTCTCCGTGTGTAACATTTATAAGCGAGTAAATGCTCTGCAGCTCATATGCGCACGGCTGAAGTGAGCTTGTCTCAAGTGTCGGTTTTCCGTCAAAATAATTTTGATTGTTGTCGTAGAAGAATTTAACAAACTTTTGAACGAGTGGATAGTTTGAGCCTAGGAGGTAGTCTTCTTGCTTGGAGTTTTTATGCAGATGGTTACTGTAGAGCCCTGCCGCGTATGCCCCGCTGTCAAATGGAAATATTCTGGTGATGCTCTTTACTTCCTCAGGTTGAATGATGAGGCATGCAGGGTATACGCTTGAATTGTTAAATGTTAACCCTTTGTCACTTATACGATATGAAGGTCGTCCATAGAAATAATATACTAATTCCTCTTTGAAAACTGGGCAGAGAGTGGGCTTTATTTTCTTTGAGCTAATTATTTCTCGGAGTGTATAACAGTCACATGTATGAACTAAAGGTAGTATTGGTGGTAGTTCAGTCACTTTTTCTATAACAGACCTAAAATATGTCTCACTTACCGAGCCCCGGGTTTGGGGGGCTGAGAGCTCTTTATCCGTGTTTAGCATTTGTTCACCCTGATCCATGCGTGTCGTCGTTGCTAGACCTATCCTAGCTGGTGGCGGTGTCCTTGTGCTATCATTTTGATGCTTTTTTCCATCCGAAATCGCTATTTAGGGCGATTTTCACCATTGCCCCGACTCGCCTTACAATTCATCACCTCTTGTAGAAAGCGCTGAGTCGTTAGGGTTTCGTAAAGGTCAGCCAGACCATCCTTCGCTGGGAGGATAATCGTTTACATATAACAAAAGTAGCGCCAGTAAAATAGAAATGGATATGAGTAATCACAATAAGAATGCGTATTATCCGCGCGCAATTAGTAGCATAGTATTGCTGGGGGTTTTCGCCAGTAATTTTTTCTTGAGGAGGGCGATGGTCGCCAGTAAAACTAAAATTGGGAATCTCAGGCTTACTGGCATAACTATTAGTGATGGCTGTCTATTTACGCTTGCTCGCAGACTCTCTTCTGTTGCCATCCACTAAATATATAGTTGACGTTTTTTTGCCTACATCAATTGCCTCACGTCTCATGCGTTGTACTTCATTGTATTTTTGTCCAATGTTTCCAACGTCAATGACTAGGTATATGCCTGATTTGGTATCTTCGGCCTTTTTATAAATTTCGAGCTGTTTTGTATAACCACTCACCAAGTCATTTGTAGAGAGTTTGATTTCTACTACGACTCTAGTGTTGAAGCCGAACGAGAATTTAAAGTCGACAGGACCATTTCCGGTATCTGCTTCTGGTGTTACATCTAAATTATTAGCTTGACAGTATGAGTAAGCGATAACAAAAAATAACCGCTGTGCGGCTTTTTCACGGCGAGGTTTCTTCTCGTCAGACCAAAGCTCTTTCCAAATTCCTTTGTTCTCAATGAGATCTTGAAATTGTAAGATGATTGTGTCGACCAGCTTCTTTGCCTCCTCTATATTGGTTATGTTTTTGGTTGTTTCGCTTATAGTTAGCGGATAATGCTCAGCAATGTTTTTCAGGCGTGTCCAGAATGCCTCTCCATTGCGGTCTCCTTCAAAGTTATAAGGTGTTTTGGGAATGTCTTTGAGTAAGTCCAGTATTTGCTCGAATGCTTCTTTGCTTTGAAGTGCGCTATCCCTGAGTGCCTGTTTTCTTTTTTTCGACATGGTGGCCCAGACTTTGCCAACGCCACTACTAACCTTTTCACGATACTCTTCGTTTTCTCTCGCGATGCGAGAAATATCACTCCAGTCACTGGCTATTGGTAAGTCTCTAACAATATCTCTAGGCACGAATATCAAAGGATCTTTGGAGTGAGGGTTTTCAGGAAGGCAGAATATTTCATCTTTGATTTTGAATTGCTTTGTTGGGAGTTTTAACTGATCGTTTTGTCTTATGGTGAAGTCTATTAGGTTGGAAAGTATTATGTTGGTAGTCATGTCGCTTATTCTGTCAGGGCCAATCCCTTCTTCGAATAGTGACAGTCCCATGAAAAAATCGATATCGGTAATTCCTAAGGCTACTATCTGAGCTGCGGTTTCTAGAGTACTAGAGGTGAGTTCAGGTCCAAATCCAGATCCTCTTACAGATGCGCTATAACCGAGGCAAGTCCAACTAACTTCAGAAAAGTTGAAAAGTTTTTCTGCTTTTCGCCAAGTGATATCGCCTTTTTCTTTAGACGCAGCAAGTAGCTTGATTATAAATTCGAATCTTTGTTCATATGCTGTAGCGGCCCCCGTATTTATTTCTTCGTGTTTGCTCTCTGGTAGGAGTAAAGGGTCAATGAATAAATTTGTATCTACGGTAAGCTGGGTGTCGATGATGTCTAACTTTTCAAGCTCCTTTGGATTGATGCCGAACTCGCTAGATATAGTTTCTAAGCTGGTGATCTTGGCCATTGCAACCTCCTGTTGATTATTATTTCATCCTCGATATATCCTGAGCGCGACAAAAAATCTACTATGATCTTGTGATGAATCGTTTCTGAGCCAGAAAGGTGTTGGTTTTTTGATCAGTGTCATTCTGTTTCGCTTCGATCTCTCCACCTTTGCTGCTCCTTGGGGGGATACGAAAAATTGGAGTTATTATGAAAGGTAAACTCGATATTGGGTGCGGATACATAGCTTTTGGAGTTGGAGGCGTGGTTCCTATTGGAGCGCTATGGTGCCTCTCTGGAGTGCATCTGAAGGTGCAATATTGCCGCAGCTATCTTTTTTGCCGGTCTTGAGTAATATATAGACTTGCCAATCCGTCACGAAGTCATATGAAAATTAGCATCTGATTAAAGGCGTTTTTATATAATATATGAGCGGCATGATTTATTTGCCACCATTTGTGCAGAGCTACACCGATACTAAAACAGCCAAGTGCGAGTGGCCAAATATTATCGGTAAACCAAGACAGTCCAATAGCACCTTTCACAAATACATATGTAACAACCGCCATATACAGCATCTTGCTCGGAATAGCTTCATAGCCTCGGCCACCGTGGGAGGTGACACGCTCGCGACCTCTCTCATAAATTTTTGTCAAGCTGAACCACACCTTAGCGCGGTGAGGATATGAATAATCCCATGGTCCGGTAGGGCCAAACTCTCTTCCACCCAATTCTCTTAAGTCATCTCGATAGGAAAGCGTGCCGCTCATTCGCATACTGATCAGCTTACCGTCGTTTTCTTCAGCTGCTTCAGCAGCAACGCGCTTGAACGCTCGACCTTTATGTATGGTGCGGCATACGTTAATCAGAGCGTTATCCAACGTATTATGCATGTTTTCATCAAACCGCAATCCGCCTTTTGGTAATCGCTGAAAAAATCTAAACCAGAGATAGATGTTAATCACGGCGATAACAATCCAGACGTGCTGGATGTTTTGTCGTAGAGATATTTCATTGCCCATCAGCTTAAATTGGCTGAGATCTGCTCCGAAAAACCAAAGTAGAATCACCACAACGGAATAACCGATTAGAAATCCTCTAGCTTTGTTGAAGTCTGGTGTGTCCGTGTCACCCATTTCGCACCTCATCAGTCTGAGCTCGCATGATAGCAAGGCGCCCGCACTCTCCAGAAGTAAAGTTGAGTATCGGTGTTCGGCAGAGGGGGGCGGTTGGTGAGAATCTGTGAGGTTTGGTGCGATATCCTCTTAAAGCAGATATCGGTCACTTCAGTTTAACCGTATGAACCTTCCCACGAGGACGGTTGCTCAATGTTTAGCCAAATCCGATACAGCACAGTGCTCCACTGTCGGCTCCTGCTAGCGAAAAAATACTATTCAATACAATGAGTTACTACCTGTCTGTGCTTGCTGGGCCATCGTAAGCTCGCGCTTAATTCTGTACACAGTGGCGACACCACACTCGGCCAGCTTGGCAATATCCTCTGTATGCATAGTCGGGTGTTTCGTTATCAGCGTCGTTACCTTTTTCCATAACGCTACGTTTCTGCCTTTACCTGATGGTTTCCAGTCGGGATCAGCCGCTTTCTTGTTTTCAAGCCCTTGCTTGATTCGTTCCACGCGCTTGTCTTGATCCAGCCGTGCCATGGTCGCCATAAGATCGATCAGCATGTTGTTGATCACATCCATGATTTGCCCAGTGATTCCCTTCTCTTCAACCAACATGTGACTGGTAGGTAAGTCAGCTACAACAAGGCGCAACCCCTTCGCTTTGATTGTGCCCTTAAGCATGTCCCAATCAGCTTGTGAGAGCCGACTGAGGCGGTCTACAGATTCAACCAATAGCACGTCTCCACTCTCGGCTCTATCGAGCAGAGCAAGCAGTTGAGGACGATTAAGCTTCGTTCCGCTGATGTTCTCCGCATAGATGCCAGCGATGCTCAATCCGTTCTCGGCAGCGAACAACTCAAGGGCGACTTTTGCACGATTGGCATCTTGGTCTTTGGTTGATGCTCTGAGATACAGGTGAGCATTCATGCTGACTATCCTTTGGTCTATTGAGTTAATAGGTCAATGATAAAATATCATTTGTCTATCTAAAATAGATTATTGATAGATAAGTGCTGGATGCGACGGACGGTCTGCTGACTATCGGAGTGCTAGAGATCTTTGATAGAAGCTATCGCCTCAGCTTGAGGATGCCTTTGGTAATGGCTGCGGCATTTCTATCGAGGGTGCTGAGGGCATCGATCACATTTTCATGCGTATCAGGCGAACCATTTGTCCTTACCCATAGGGCGAGTTCCTCGATACTCGCAGCTAGAGCGAGCTGGCCTTCCCACAAAAGGGTTAGTACGTCTGCTGTGGCTATGTTGTCTTGCATGGCTGTCATCCGTAAACCATGTGTGATTGAGCTTCAGAGTCCTTGTAACAGCTCCGATAGGGAGAGACCCAGACCGTCTGCAAGCACTTTGGTGGCCTCAAGGCTGGGGTTCGCTGTACCTGTCTCGATGCGCGACATGTACGTTCGTACAAAGCCGCACCTATCAGCAAATGCTTCTTGGCTGAAGCCCTGACTGCTGCGTAGCTCACGAACGCGTTGCCCGAAGGTCTTTCTGAGATTTTGGTTTGTCTGCATTCCCGAATGATGGGCGTCTGTGCTCTAATCGTGAACACACCAAATGATGACACACCAAGTGATACATGAGGACGGTTTATGAAGGCTTGCAAAGGGATGTTTGTAATGAGCGCGAAGCTATCAACGGCATTGGCAATTCTTTGTTTGGCAACTTCGGCGTATGGGGCTAAGAAAAATGCTGAACCTACGCCATGGGTTCAAGAGCCCACCACATTTTTAGGCATTAAGTTTGATGAGAAACTTATTTATCAGATGAAGCAGTGCCCAGCGGACTACAGTGTTCCTGCCGAAATCTGTTATCAACGTCCATTTCAAAGTTACTACCCTCTATTTGCCGTGCCTTCTCTAGGGTTGCATGGCTATACAGCTGGCGTGTTGACGCATGACTCCTTGATCCGAGAAATTGTACTCAACACGAAGATAGATGATTACGATGCGGTGGTCGCTTTGCTCACCCAAAAATATGGGCATCCACAAAGTCAAAAGACGGAGATGGTGAAGACGAAGGTTGGTGCCACGTTCCAGAATGAAAAATCATATTGGGAAGGTAAGAAAGTACAAATTATCTTGAGAAAGTATAGCGATAATATTGATACTAGCTCCATATCAGTAATAAATAAATCTGTCGCTGTAGAAGCTTTGAGAGATGAGCATGGGAAAGTAAGCGAAAATGCATCAAAACTTTGAAAGCCTGTGCTGAGTTGTTTAAATTCTACGATTTCGTAGAGAGCATGACCGCTGCTTAGTAAGGAGTGGCTAAAGGCTGCGTACAATCAGGTGCACAGCCGCTCTGTCTCAAGGATGTCGGTGTATTGGCTCAGTTATTACCCCTGATAAAGCACCTGATAAAGCCTTGGATGATCACGTTATTCACCGTTGCCCAGTATCTGCGTACTTGAGGCAGGCATGGATCAATCGCAGATAGTGATGCGCGGGACGCTCCCTAGAACCCTACACAGGTAAACAAAATTCTGGCAGTCCACTATTACAAAGCGAAAATAAGTTCTCAGCAAAGCTAGGGATTCTTAGTTCGGTCAAACAAAGTGTTACGAGTCACACAGATTTTTTTAATTTAGGAAAATGAAATGGAACCTATACACTGGCTTGTTGTATTTATCATTCTTTGCGTTCTTATCTCGTTTATTGCAAATAAAAAAGGACGCTCAGGTTTACTTCTCTTCTTCTCTATGGTTGCCCCTGCGGTACCGCTGATGATGATAGCTTCCTATTCTCTAGGAAATAACATGGATGCTAAGCCTATTGCAATGTGGTTTGTTGCTTTCCTCTGCCCGGTTGTTGGTTTTTTCTGGGCGATAATGGCTAAGAACAAAGAGCAAATGGCTGCTGATACTGGAAGTTATGGTGGTATGAAAAAGTGCCAGTTTTGTGCTGAGCCGGTAAGAGCGGAGGCTATTAAGTGCAAGCATTGTGGTAGTAAATTAGACCTTGATGCCTAGCTATTCAGACTTGTTTAAAGGATAGGAATCCGTAGTGTCGTCTTCTGTGCGATGCACAGCAACATCTAATTGTTCTGTGTACACACAGAAGATTGCAAACATCCTTGATTGACAATCAGGAATGGCTTATAGAGTTTTAACTCTTCAATACAGAACGTGTCAGCAGTGAGCGACGAAGGAGTGAATGCTCTTAGGGAGAAAAGGGTGATAAACCCCTCCCGCTCTTGATCTTCTTTCTGTGCGATGCACAAGATATCTAATTGCTCTGTGTGTCTCACACAGGAGATGCAGGCATCTGATTGATAATCAGGATTGGCTCTCTAGCGTTTAATAAATATCGATATAAAGATATGTTCGCAAGCTGAACGAAGTGAAGTGCTCTTCAATAGGTGGAATAACGAAGTCCACCGCTATTGATCTTTCTTCTGTGAATACAGAACAGGTGCCTCCTGTCGTTACGACAGAACAGTTTGTTCTCTAAGATCATGTTCTTTGATTTGAGGGATCTTCTCCCTCACTTCTCTTTATTTTCTCTAAAAAATACTTAAGGGGTGTTCCCCTTAAATGAAATCTTTAATGGACCTATACTTTGGACAATCTCCAAAGAAGAAAGAAGCATCGTTTCGCTTCGCTTCACTCTATTATACATGCGGCCGTATTATGACCCACCCCTGCTAAGCTGCCAATTCCAATGCTTCGGCTTGCCACCTGCGGACGGTCTTCCGTGGTACGCCTGTCAATCGTTCGATCTCCGATAGAGATAGCCCCTGTGCCCGCATACCCATTACTTCGTGCTTCTTGGGGTGCTGCTTGCGAACTGGGAATGCAATCACGTTGGTGACACGAGCACCTGACAGCTCATCTTTGTGATTTCGGTCGTACTCTTCCGCACTCTTGAATTGGGTCAGGGTGCGCAGATCATGGTGTAGCTTAGCCAGTTCCTCCGCAGTTGGCACACATACATCATCCATCACATTCCCTACACATGACTCAGGGGATGCAGGTACATCATCCATCACCATTCTAAGGTGCGCAGGGCGACATTTCATCATATGAGGAATGACGAGTTCAGCAGCTTTCACATAACGTCGTGCATGTCGTTCTTTAAGATTGAGGAAATCTTCAATCTTTTCGTTAGTAATCTCAGGAAACCACTCAAGAATATTGATGAGCTTCTTTACACTCAATGGTTTGGAAATGCCGCCAACACCAATAGGGCGGCCATGCCAATCAAGACGACAAACACCTTCAATGATGTCCATAGCAAACTCAGGATATGCTTGACCACCATTGTCGTCATTAACAGACCACATATGACCAACGAATGGATTCATCACGACATTTGGCTTGGAGCCACTAGCCCCTTTTGGTTCTCGATTGTAATTGTTCTCTTTTATCTTGCTTGCAATCAATGCATCAGCATTTGCTGAAATACGTGCATTCAATGCTTCCAACCCTGCTGCTGATAGCAACTGGGAAAGGGTGAGGTGCTTACTGGTGGTAGGCGAATTAATGGCGAGCGGGTGCGACATGGGTGACTCTCCTTTTTTCAGTTCATCTCATAGGCAATCCCTCTCGGTAGGTGCCAGATGGTGTGGGTAAATCAGAGACGTAAAAACTCCGCATGATGCACTAGGTCGGAATCGACTAATGATCACCATGAGGTTTTGATCGGGTCTGTTTTGAGCGAGCTATTATACAGGCACCCATGCCGCTCGTCAATTAAAACTTGACAAGGCGGACTTTTCTAAAACATTTTTTTACATGGGGACGTCAATGGGTGTGTGGTGAAACCGCTATGGTAAATCCCAGCAAGCAAAAAGCCCCGAACAGCATGGTTAGCTGTCGGGGCCACATTGGGTAGGGTTGCATTGGGAACGCTCTGTAAAGCCTTTGTGGGAGCTTCTGGCTGCTGTCGCTTGTAGCGTGTGTTGCTGGGTTACTCAGGGATACCCAAATCACCAAATGTTTCGAGTACTTCTTTTTCAATCTCTGAAAGAAACTTAGCTCGCTTGTCGTCTTCTTTCTTTTTCTCTTTAGCCTCTGCTATTTGAAGCAGTTGCTCAGTGAGCATTTTTTTATACCTATCATGCTCGCTTTCAAGCCAAGCGATGTACTCAAGCTTCACTTGGGCATCAAGCGCTTGGCGTTCACCAATCTTTATGGTGTCAGGCTTCTCCATACGACACCAGTAACTACCAGAGCCAAAAGAAGGTGGATACTTCATGCTTAGCGTGTAACCCTTAACATGATGATCAATTATATTGGTCAGGAATTGAACCGGGATCTCACCACGGACGAGAGCAGTGCACTCATCAGTTTGATCATAAACAATATGTCGTGCTGCTTGACGTTGCTTCAAAACTTGCTCGTCAAACTTCGGAGCGGAGCCTTTGATGGATACTTTAGTGGTCATTATAGTTTTTCCTTTTTCTGTCTGATGTGAGTTACCGCTGCTTCGATGATTGCGGTCCTGTATTGCTTATCGCTGAGCTCTGTACTGGTGCTGAATACATCACTGGTTTTTACATGGTTCGTGATGATTGCATCATTACTGTCGTCGGCCTTCTGTACAAATTGTGTGGTTTGTTGCTGTGCCTTTCCTTTTGCACGCTGCCGTTCAAATGCCCTTACAAGTCCCCTGTGGACGTGATGTAAGCTGGTACTCATTTGGATTGCGCTCGGGCTTAATGAAGTAATGAAGCGCCATACTCTGTCGAAAGCTTGTCAATAATGTTAGTAGTACGTCTGAACTCTTGCTTGTCACTAGTTGATAATGCCGACTGTTGGAGATGCTGGTAGTGCTGAATTTGCTTGACTGCTAAGTGACGTTTAAGCATTGGTGTGGTAAAAACTTTACCAGTATAAGTATTCATTATTTATCCTTTGGGTTGGTTTTATCATGTACGTGCAGCTTTCTTCTCGTCTGCACGTCTAAGGTTATTGGTGGCGGTACTGATCAAAACCTGTAGACAGTGCTGATGATTCTTATGCCCAGCTCGACGCATTAGCGCTTCCAGTTGGAAAACAGCTTGTTCATTGAGGAATACCTTCATTGTGAAAGCTCCAAGTCTTTAGTTAGACGGCCATGCACGTACTTGTTAATAGATACGCCAGATGCCTCAGCAGCGTCTTTGATTGCTTCAAAGTGAGTGGCGCGGAATGCTAGCTTCAGAGACAACAATCGTGTTTTGTTTGCCCTATAGCGAATTCCGCGACAGGTAGATGAGCAAGTGACCGCGTGACTACGTTTACCGGCTAGTGATTTGTTACAGACAATGCATTGTTTTTCTATAGGCATAAAAAATCGCTCCGTTTAGAGTTGGTAATAAAAAGTTGGAGTGTGTGTTGAGCGTTGCGCAATAAAAAGGCCACCCGCTGAAGGAGTGGCCTAATAATTAAGGGAGAAGGTAACTAACACGTCACTGACGGTAGAAGAAAAGCAAGTCGCTAGGAGTGGTAATAGTTTCTCCTTATATGTGAATATTATATACTAGTAAGCGCACTTTTGTCAATATGTTGGACGGGTTTGTCAACTTTTTCTTCAGCTATTTTGCTAGGTCGAAGTTGAGGTTTTTGATTGCTTCGAACATCGCTTTAATAGCCGTGCGGCTACCGTATACACCGAAGGTGACGGCAGAGTCTTCGTGCCCAGCGATACGCTTGATCAGGGAGTCCTATGCCCGCGTCACGCAGGTCGTCGATCAGTGTGTGACGAAACTGTGGAAGGTTTTCTTGGGGTGGTGATCCCCATTTCGTCTTGTACTTGCCGAACCATTTGGATGGGGAGAGGCAGCCAACCCCAATTCATCATGGCTGCCCGCCCGGTTTGATCAGTCGATCAGGTGCAGTACGTCCCTGACATTCAGGTGGGAGTAGCGCGCTACGGATCGTGTATCTCTATGCCCAGATACGATCATGATCTGAGCGTTGTTGAATCCCTTTTTCGCGACGTTCGTGATTCTGGTGTGCCTGAGTTGATGCAGCCTGACGCTACTATCTAAACCTGCCTTTACGCGTGCTAAGCGCACAGCCTGAGTTACGGCGTGCGGTGTGACGGTGAACACTTGACCGTTCGGGTGACGTCCCACAGTGGCCCAAAGTTGGGCGAGGTGGAGAATTTCAACAGCGCGACGGGTGAGGGGGACAGACCGTGTGCCGTTCTTCCCGTCGATCACATCTGCAATGCGATCACTGAGGTGCAGGCAGTCTTTCGTTAGCTTCAGGATTTCAGAGCGTCGCATCGCAGTTTCGTATGCTAGTTCTACGATGAGTTTCATGGTGGGAGAGAGCTTTTCCAGCAAACGCTCAAGCTCACTTGCCCTGATCACCTTGTCCGAAGACCGGTCTGGCTTTGGAAGTGCGATATCACTCACAGGATTATGAATGTCGATCAGCAGGCCGCGTTTGGCAAACCGGTAGAACCGCGACATGAATGCGAGCTGAGTTCTGCACGTGGAAGGCTTGACCTTCCTCAATCGCATGATCTTGAAGTCGTTGATCATTTGCGGCGTGATTTCGTGAATGGGCTGAGTGAAGTGCCTACCTAGGTGTTCGACGATTTTCAGCGCGTGGTCGTAGCTACCTTTCCCCTTGAGCATGGTTTCGCAATAGGTCATGCCCAGCGTGTAGATGGTGTGGTGCTTGTGATCCATCGTCACGGCTTCAAGCTGATTGGCCCATGACTGAGCTTCGGCTTTGGTAGTGAAGGTTTTTGACTGCGCAGATTTACCCTTTACCCGTACCTGAGCGTTCCAGTTGCCGGACGGAAGTAAGCGAATATTGGCCATTTTTGACGCCTCATAATGTGAATGGGCGTTCTGTGAAATCCAAGAGCAGCAGGGCTGGGAGCTTGCTCCTAGCAGACCTTGACATGGTGGGGGTCGTTGGTTCGAGTCCAATCGCGCCTACCAAACAAAATCCGCTCTGCTGGGCGGTCTAGAAGGGCTCACCGAAAGGTGGGCCCTTTTTTGTTGCCTGAAATTTGGGCAAAAGAAAGTCAAGGCGCCGGGCGGCGTCCTTTCAGGGCTGGAGTGTTCGATCAGGCGAACAGCGTCGCCACCGCCAGAAGGCAGATCACCTGAGCGAAAAGTTGGCAGCGTATCTCGCCAAGCGTGGTCGCCATATTACTCATTTGTCCGGCATACATAGCGGGAACCCCTCATTGTCGGCATGACGCCGTGAATGGACTGCAAGTACACACAGCTGCATTGTGGAGTATAGGTGCTGATCAGGATTTTTCACTTCTGACGCCATAGCAAGCTCATCCATACGGCTTGTCCAAAAATACTGGGCTCGATTCCTTCCAGGCACCGTACCGCCCGATGCCATCCCCCCACAAAAATTATTGGTTTGCAGCAACAATTTTTCTTGTTGGACACCCCCGGCCCAAGGCAGCAAAGTTGCCGCCACTGACGCTCGACCTGCCAGGTCAACAATAAAAAAACCGAGCCGACTGCACGCCACTTTCAAGCTGTGAGCCCTTTGCCCACATCCTGCTGTAATGGCGCCGCAGCGCGCACTAAAGGACCTCCTCGCCATGCAAACTGTTGTGAACTTATGGCCGTTGATCGGCGTACTTGTCATCGTGGTTGGCTTTGTATTGCGCTTCAATCCGCTGTTGGTGGTCACCGCGGCCGCCGTCGCCACGGGGCTTGCCGCCCAGTTCCCGCTGGAAAAAATTCTCGCCACCATGGGCGATGGCTTCCTTCAGACCCGTGCCTTGCAACTGATTCTGTTATTGCCGCTGGCGGTGATTGGCCTGTTGGAGCGTCATGGCCTGCGCCTGCATGCGCAGAACTGGATCGCACGCTTCGAACGCGCCACGGTCGGGCGCTTGCTGATCATTTATCTGTTTGTGCGTGAGTCCACGGCTGCCATGGGGTTGACCAGCCTGGGTGGGCATCCGCAGATGGTGCGGCCGCTGCTGGCGCCGATGGCCGAGGGCGCGGCGGAAAAACGCTATGGCAAGCTGCCTGACAAGCTGCGCCACAAGGTACTGGCCATGTGCGCTGCCACCGACAATGTCGGGTTGTTTTTTGGTGAGGACATCTTCGTGGCCTTTGGTGCGATTGCGTTGATGCACACTTTCCTACTCGGCTCGGGGATTGATGTGGAGCCGCTGCACATTGCGGTGTGGGGCATCCCGACGGCGATCTGTGCCTTCATCATTCACGCTATCCGGCTGCATCGTTTCGATCGGCGCTTAACCCGCGAAATGAGCTCGGCCACCACCCCGGTGGAGGCTGCTCAATGATTATTTCCATTCAATACCTGTACTGGCTGGCGGGTGTGCTGTTGCTGATCACCGCCGGCATGATCCTGTTCGACCGTTCCCACCCCAAGCGCTGGTCCAGTGCGCTGTTCTGGTTATTGTTTGCGGTGCCGTTCCTTATAGGTGAGCGCCTGCCTTCGGTGGTCATCGGAGGGGGTGTGGTGGTGATGGCATTGATTGCAGGCTTGGGGGGCGTTGGTCGTGGCCAGCATGCCGAATTGCATGACAAGGCGTCCCGCGCCAGTGCCGGGCGCCTGGGCCACAAATTGTTCATCCCGGCGTTGGCGATTCCGCTGACCACGGTGATTGGTTCGGTGTTGCTCAAACACACCGAAATCGGCGGCGTACCGCTGCTGGACCCGAAGAACACCACCTTTGTCTCCCTGGGCATCGGTTGCCTGATCGCCCTTGGCCTGGCCTGCTGGCTGACCCGTGATACGCCGGTACAGGCGTTACGCGAATCCCGTCGCCTGACCGAAGCCCTGGGTTGGGCCATGGTGCTCCCGCAAATGCTGGCGATGCTCGGGCTGTTGTTCAATGAAGCTGGGGTGGGGACGGCGGTCGCCCATGTCACTACCACTTACATCAACCTGGACTACAAGTTGGTGGCGGTGATGGTCTATGTGTTGGGCATGGCCTTGTTTACCGTGATCATGGGCAATGGTTTTGCGGCCTTTCCGGTCATGACCGGTGGCGTCGGCGTGCCGGTGCTGGTGGGGATTTACGGCGGCAACCCTGCGGTGATGGCGGCGATTGGTATGTTCTCCGGCTATTGCGGTACGTTGATGACGCCGATGGCGGCCAACTTCAATATCGTACCGGCGGCGCTACTGGAACTGCCGGACAAAAACGCGGTGATCAAGGCCCAGATACCCACGGCGCTGATGATGCTGGTGGTCAATATCGTGCTGCTTTACCTGTTGATGTGAGGCAACTATGCAAAGCGTACTGCTGACGGGCTTCGAGCCCTTTGATAAGGCGGCGGTGAACCCCTCTTGGGAGGCCGTGCGCCAGTTGGACGGTGTGCAGTTGTGCGAGGGGGTGCAGATGGTTGCGCGTTGCTTGCCCTGCGCATTTGCCACTGCTGCCGAAACCTTGCTGCAGTTGATCAACGAACTGCGGCCGGCAATGGTCATCGCCACGGGCCTGGGGCCTGGGCGCAACGATATTTCCATCGAGCGCGTTGCGATCAACGTTAACGATGCGCGTATTCCCGACAATCTGGGGGCTCAGCCAATTGATACCGCAGTGGTGGATGGCGGCCCGGCGGCGTACTTCTCAACGTTGCCGATCAAGGGCATGGTCAAGGCGGTGCGTGAGGCGGGTATTGCCGCCTCGGTATCGCAAACGGCGGGGACGTTTGTGTGTAATCAGGTGTTTTATCGCTTGCAGCATGCGCTGGCGGGAACTGGGGTGCGCAGTGGGTTTATTCATGTGCCTGGTTTGCCTGAGTCGGGCGAGCCGTCGATGGCGCTATCGACAATAGTCGAGGGATTGCGTGTGGCGGCGTTGGCAGCCTGGCAAACCCAAGTAGATATCGCCTTGAGTGGTGGTCAGGTGAGCTGACGGCAGGCGCTGTTGTTTGTGTACGCTGTGTTGCGATTTCAACTACAGTTCAAGCACATATTGGCCTTAGGAAGCCGCCATGTTAAAGCGTACGAAGTTCGTGTCGGTTGCGTTGTCCCTTGCACTGTCTTTGACCAGTGGCCTTGCCCTTGCAGATCCAGGTAATGGCAAAGGCCAAGGCAATAACAAGGGTGATGCCTATGGTGGGCAGGACAACGGCAAAGGTCACGGTAATAACAAAGGTAATGCCCAGGGCGGGCCGGGTAAGGCCAAAGACAAGGGCGGTCACTCCAGAAATGACTTCAGCGTTGATCGCAGTCTTGTGCTGAATGTCTTGGGCGGGCACCGCGATTATTGGCGCGCTGGCCCGGCCTTACCGCCTGGCATTCAGAAAAACCTGGCACGCGGCAAGCCCCTGCCGCCCGGAATTGCCAAGAAGCTGGACGGCCGCTTGCTGGGGCAGTTGCCTCGTTATGATGGTTACGAATGGCAGCAAGCGGGAACTGACTTGATATTGGTGGCCATTGCGACCGGTATCATCTACGAAGTTCTGAACGGTGCGTTTGATTGAGTTGCAGCGCCCTCAGGCTTCACGGCCGGGGAAAAACAACTCAAAACAGGTCACGCCATCTTCACTGCTCACGCGGTACCGCCCGTTATGCAGCTGCATGATGGTCGCCACGATCGAAAGTCCCAGGCCGTTGGACTGAGATGAACGCTCGCGGGATTCATCCACCCGGTAGAACCGTTCGAACAGCCGCGGCAGGTGCTCGGCCGGGATCGTCTGGCCGTGGTTGCTGACCCTCAGGTTGATGCCCGCGCCATCCTGCACTGCCTGGATACTCAGCTCCGAGCCCGGCGCGCCATACTTGATGGCGTTGGCACACAGGTTGGCCAAGGCCCGGCGCAGCAACATCGGTTCAGCCCAGATCACCCCTTCGCCCAAGGCGGTGATGTGCATGTCCACATCACCCGCCAGCCCTTCGAAATAATCTGCGATACGTTCCACTTCATCCGCCGCGTCCAGCGCCTGGCGCTGACGCAGTGCGCTGGCGGGGTCGGTGCGGGCCAGGAACAGCATGTTGTCGAGCATCCGCGCCAGGCGTTCCAGCTCTTCGACATTGGAGGCCAGCAGTTGCTGGTAGCTCTCGATGCTGCGGTGCTGCTGCAGGGCCACCTGGGTTTCGCCGAGCAGGTTGTTGATCGGGGTGCGCAGTTCATGGGCCATGTCGGTGGACACTTGGCCCAGTTGTACAAAGCCTTTGGCCAGGCGTTCAAGCATGGTGTTGAACGAGTCGATCATGGGCAGCAATTCCTTCGGTGCGCCGTGGCTGTCGAGGCGTTCGGCCAGGTTGCTGACGCCGATCCCCTGGGCATGCCGGGCCAGGCGGCGCAACGGCAACAAGCCACGATGAACCAGCAGGTAACCCACCAGCGCCAGGATGATCGCGGCGATACTCGCCAGGATGTATACGCTGAGTCGATAACTGGCGAGCACTGCGGTGCGCTCGGTCATCAGGCGGCCGCTGGTGATTTGCAGGCTGCCCAAGTCGCCGGAGTCGATGGCCACGGCCACCACCGAGAAGGGAATACCGTTCAGGCCTGGCAAATGTTGCACGTCGCTCAACATGAGTTTGTGATCTTTGGGCAGTGGCTGGATCGACGGCAGCTCAATATTCCCCGGGTTTACCAGCAGCAGTGGCTGTTTGCCGGGGGCGGCAATGCTCAGCACGGATTCGCGGTTGCCCAACATGTTCTGGAACAGCTCTGGCTTGGTCTTGATCAGGTCCAGGGTATTGCTGTCGTTGAGCAGGTTGCGTAGCTGATCCACTCGGGATATCAACGCGGCGTCATCGCGGCGGATCAGTTCGCGCTCCAGTTCTCGGTACAGCGCCACGCCCAGGGTTGCCAGCAGGACGAAGGCGAGCAGGGCAAAGATCAACGCCAGGCGCAGGGTCAGGGAGTAAGGGTGTTGGCGGTTCATGGCTGGGTATCGAAGCGGTAGCCAATGCCACGCACGCTGTGGATCAGCTTGAGCTGGAACGGGTCGTCGATTTTCAGGCGCAGGCGGCGCACGGCGACGTCCACCACATTGGTGTCGCTGTCGAAGTTCATGTCCCACACTCGCGAAGCAATCAGCGAGCGGGACAGCACCTGATCTTGATGCGTTGCGAACAGATGCAGCAGGGCGAACTCTTTGTTGGTCAGGGTAATGCGCGTGCCGGCGCGGGTCACTCGACGTTTGAGTACGTCAATGTGCAGGTCGGCGATGTGCAGTTGTTCTTCATCCCGGCTCGGGCCACGACGGTTGAGGGTGCGCAGGCGCGCCACCAGTTCGGCGAACGAAAAGGGCTTGATCAGGTAGTCATCGGCACCCAGTTCAAGGCCTTTGATGCGGTCGGCGATGTCATCGCGGGCGGTGAGGAACAGCACCGGGGTATCGGCCTCTTTGCGCAGGCGACGCAGCACTTCCCAGCCATCCATTTTTGGCATCATCACGTCCAGTACGATCACGTCGAAGGGCGTTTCAAGGGCCTGGTGCAAACCGTCCACGCCATCGCGGGCCAGGCTCACATAATGCCCCAGCTCCTGCAGGCCATTGAGCAGATAATTGCCGGCCTTGGGTTCGTCTTCGACTACAAGGATGTTCATGGGAAGTGCTCTGCTTCAATAAGTTGCGCCAGTGTAGCCCGATCAATTGTCATTGGCGCAACCGGTGCCCTGGACTTGGTAATCCAGCACATGTTCGCGGTCTTGGTGGTCCAGGTAGCGCAGTTGCGCGGGCACAACCCCGCATTGGCCGTAGGTGTCGGTGCTCGACAACACCTTGGCGACATCCAAGTGGACGAAGAAGCCGGTTTTGTCATGGATCACGTTGGCGGCAGGGGCGGCGTCGGCAGCGAATACCGAGCCAGTGACGAGCAAAGCGGCGAAGCCCAGGGCAATCAGTTTCATGGTGGTGTCTCACGTTCCGGGTTGGTAGTGAGCTCACGGTAACCAGGCGACCCCAACAGCCAACCAACAGGATCATGACAAGTTCGTCATTTTTGCCTTGGAGCTGACGGGCCAGGACTCGGCGTTTACAAGCGTCGAGGTGATCCGTAGATTGCAGGGCCCAGCCCATGAGGAAGCCGTGCAGTGTCCACCCCAACTCCAAAGGTATTTACCCGGCGTTACCGCGCCTTTCTGTTCGATATGGACGGGACCCTGCTCAACTCCATTGCCGCTGCGGAGCGCGTGTGGGGCATCTGGGCTGCACGGCACGGCTTGGATGTGGAAGCGTTCCTGCACACCATTCATGGTGCCCGCGCGATTGATACGATCACCCGCCAGGCGTTGCCGGGTGTCGATCCACAGGTAGAAGCCCAATGGATCACCGAGGCTGAGCTGGACGATGTCGAAGGCATCGTGGCCGTTCCTGGCGCCGTGGCGTTTTTGGCCAGCCTGCCCGCCGATCAATGGGCGTTGGTCACCTCAGCGCCAAAGGCATTGGCCGTGCGCCGGCTGCAAGCGGCGGGCATCCCGGTGCCGGCGGTACTGGTGACAGCCGAAGATGTGAAGACGGGCAAGCCCGATCCGGCCTGTTATGTGCTGGGTGCCCAGCGCCTGGGCGTGCCGGTGCAAGACTGCCTGGTGTTCGAGGATGCCGCAGTGGGTATTCAGGCGGGGGAAGCGGCGGGGGCGGATATCATGGTGGTGACCTCGACACACGTGGCGCCGATGGTGACTGCCCATGCTTGCATCAAGGAATATAGTGCGTTGAAAGCCCAGCGTGGGGCTGATGGCTTGTTGTCCTTGCGTCAACTGGCGCCATGATGCGCAGAAGGCCAAGCCCGTTACCGGTCGCGGCCTTCTGCGCAGTCGATGGGGTCTGACAATGCCTGCAGCCGGCTGTTTTTCATCCCCTGGCGCGACACCACCATTTCCCTGAGTATCTCGGTGGCGAGCCGGTTGATGGCTTCTGTACCGTGATAATGCGCACGCACGATGCCGGTAATGGCGAAGTGATCGGTTCCCGGGCCGCTGAGAACGGCTGAGAGCGTCCCGTCGGCATGCAGCGTGCACTCAACGGTATAGCTGGGCAGGCGCGCTGCCAATGCCGATTCGATCTGGGTTTTGCTAAGGGTGTCCATCTGTATCTGCACCTTTGACTGACCGCGCAAGCCCAATGATAGGTGGTGCGGCGGCGCTGTAAATACCGGCGATCCGATAACAGGTAAACGCCCTCAGCGTGCAGTTTTTTCAGGGGGGCGATGAGCGGCGCGCTGGCGCAGCTTGCGCAAGATCACCTTCTGGATGGGCTTGAGGCAGAACGCAAGCAGGTAGCCACAGAGCAGAAGTGCAAGATCCAACCAGGAATGAGTGTCGGGATCGGCTCCTTCCACTTCCATTCTCAAGCAGCACCCGAGTGCCACGAAGACCAGCCCTATCAGCAGGGCAATCATCCAGGATTTTGAAACAAGCGGTTGCGACGCGGCTGGCCTCATCGACGTGTTCCTGAAATGCACTTTGATGGCAGGATAAAGTGTCAGAAATTGGGCTGCCAATAGCGCGACAAGTTCCAGAGATCCTGACAGTTTCATCTTGCAGCGAAGGGAAAGCTCAAGGCGCGCTGGTCACGTGGGGAAACGCGAACAGGCCAATTGGGTTTTCGCCAGCCGTTACAGTGAACGAAAAGGCTGGCTACTGGAGGCGTTTCAAGGCGTCTGGTTTTTGTCGGGTGCAGTCAGGCCAGCCTGGATACGCTGGTAAATCTCCTCGCGATGCACGGCAACATCCTTAGGGGCGTTGATGCCGATTCGTACTTGCTGGCCGCTAACGCCCAGGATGGTGATCGTAATGTCATCACCGATGTTTATGCTTTCACCGACTTTGCGGGTGAGTATAAGCATGGACTTCTCCTTGAATTACTTTTAAGGACACATGTTTCAGACAGGGTAGGTGTCGGATGTGTGTAGCTTACTGCGAAGCGCTTCCCTGTGACTGCCTCTTTTAGGACGCATAGAGGCGACATTAATTCCCATGGCGGTATCATACAGGTCGCGATACATGATTCGCATTGTTTAAGCCAACGTTTATGACGGCCAGAATAGACAGTGAATGGTAAAGTTGCCTCTTTGATCCTCAAAGGAGCAGGGCAGTGCGTAAAGTAGCGATGGCAATTGTGGTGTTGGCGTTGGCCGGATGCGGTGAAGGTAAGTCGGTCGATGCCCCCAAGGCCAAGCCTGCCGTGACCGAAAGCCTGCCGCAAACCGGTGCGATTGCCGCTCAGGAGTGGGATATACGGGTCGGCCCGCCGGACCACAAGTTGCAGGCGATCACCGACCTGACCGCCTGGTTGCTGGAACACGGGTTCAATTTCTATATCGTGAAAGTCGACGGCAAGGATGAGGTGCTATTGGGGCCGTTCGCGACCAAAGCCGAGGCCGAAGCCAAGCAGGCACTGCTAAACGAAAAAATGGCGCGGGCCAAGAAAAACGACACCGTATCGGAGATTATCGAACACAAGGCTGCGCAGTAGCAGCAGGCCAGGTGGGCGGGCACCCCGCCCACGTTCAGCCGCAGGCCTTCAGGTTGACCGGGCCGACGAACTCATTACCACGCCCCATCACGCAAGCCACGGTCTGGTTACGCTGGCGCTCCCAGGTTTGCACCGGATAGGTCTTGTTCCAGGCTTCATACAATTGCCGGTCCTGCTTCGACAGGCGCAGGCCATATTGCTTGCTCATATAAAAATACGTGCGCGCGATCATTCCGCGAATGGACGGGCGCGGCATGACTTTCTTCGCCTTGAAGTCCACCTGAGTCAGGCATGAGCCGTACTGCCCGCTTTGCACCGGCAGCCAGCCAAAGCTGAAGTTGTTACGGTCGCCATTCACTTCGCCGATGCTCGGCACCAGGTTGTGCAGGTCTGCCTCGGCGCGCTTGAACACCTCGTCATGGCGCGTGCAGTTTTTTCGTCCGCCATTTTGCCAGCATTGGCGCAGATGCCCGATTTGCCAGGCCGGTACGATGTGTTCCCACTCAATGCGCGCGGCGCGGTTGGCGTTTTTACGCGGTATATAACCGCAGGCTTTCAGGTTCACCCGGTTACCGGTGTATTTGCAGCCGCAATAGAATTCGGTGGATTGCGGCGCGTAAAGCTTCCAGGCGATTTTCTTGGCTTCGCTGAAGGTGCGAGGGGCTTGGGCGTTGGCGGTGAAGGTTAAAAACAGACAGCACACAGCAATAAAACGGGCACTCACAATCAATCTTCCTTCGGCACAACCCAAAAAATCTGCACGCCACCGTCATCCCGATAGGCGAGGGTGACATTGTCATTTTCTGCAATCTCTTCCAGTAAACGTTGCCAATCGTTCTCCGGCTCATCGGGTAAACGGAAGATCAACGCTGCCTTGGCTTTTTGAGCGTTGGTCGAATTGATGATTTTTTGCACGCGGATAGCCAGGCGCTGGTAGGCGTCAGGCGATGCAGGTGCTGCGGAAGAGGGCTTTGCCACAGAGCATTCCTTAATTTGCTGTACGCACATACAGTATTTAACTGTAGGCAATTTCGCAACTGCTTAAATTTCAAGAAGTTCGTCTGACAGCGAATCAGGAAGTTTGTTGAGGTGCGGGGGAGAGGGGCTGAATGTGGCGAGGGAGCGTGCTCCCGCTCGGGTGCGTAGCGCCCGCAAGTATTTTGGGCCGCTTCGCAGCCCAGCGGGAGCAAGCTCCCTCGCCACAAAAGCATCTTTCTACAGGTGAATCAGCAGGGATCAGTATTCCCAGAAGATCCGTTGCAGTTCCTTGCTGTCCTGGGTCTTGGTCAGGGCGACCATGGCCAGGATGCGGGCTTTCTGCGGGTTCAGGTCAAGGGCGGCGACCCAGTCGTATTTATCGTCTGGCTGTTCGGCGTTACGCAGAACCATGCCACCGGCGTTGACGTGGGAAGAGCGAATGATCTGCACGCCTTGCTTGCGCAATTCCACCAGCGCTGGAACGACCTTGGACGATACCGACCCATTGCCGGTACCGGCGTGAATGATCGCTTTGGCGCCCGCTTGGGCCAATGCTTTGTAAGCGGTGTCGCTCACGTTGCCGTAGCCGTAGGCAATTTCAACGTCAGGCAGGCTTTTGATGGTCTTGATGTCGAACTCAGAATCCATGGTGTGACGCTTGGCCGGTAGGCGGAACCAGTAGGATTTGCCCTCAACGACCATGCCCATTGGGCCCCATGGGCTCTTGAAGGCTTCGGTCTTGATATTGATCATCTTGCTGACATCGCGACCCGATTGGATCTCGTCGTTCATGGTGACCAGCACGCCTTTGCCGCGGGCTTCCTTGCTACCCGCGACCGCAACGGCGTTGTACAGGTTGAGCATGCCGTCTGCCGACATCGCGGTGCCTGGGCGCATGGAGCCAACGACCACGATAGGCTTATCGGTTTTTTCCACAAGGTTCAGGAAGTAGGCGGTTTCTTCAAGGGTATCGGTGCCGTGGGTGATCACGATGCCATCCACGTCCTTGCTGTCGGCCAATTCGGCGACACGGCGACCCAGTTGCAGCAGGTTTTCGTTATTGATGCTTTCCGACGCAATTTGCATCACTTGTTCGCCGCGAACATTGGCGATCTGGCTAAGCTCAGGAACGCCGGCGATCAGTTGTTCGATGCCGACTTTGGCCGCCTGGTAGGTGGCACTGTTGGCCGCACTGGCGCCAGCGCCAGCGATGGTACCGCCGGTGGCGAGGATGACTACGTTGGACAGTTTGGTCTTGCTTTCAACTTCCTTTGCCTGGGCGGCAACGGGGAACAGCAGCAGAAGGGCCAGGGCGCCCGGAATAACGTTCTTCAATGCAGATTTCATTATTTTTCTCTCTGGTTTTTGATGAGTGCTGTAGCAGGTTCATCTAGAACACCCGGGCGGTTCTGAACGCCGCGAGGTGCTGAGAAAGAGCAGGATTTGTACCAGGCTGAGCATGTTGGATTTTTTAAATTAACTTATTGATTTAAAACAACTTAAAGTAATATTTTGGTTTGGTTGGGCTCGGTGCTGTCCGGCTTTCCGAACGAGAAGGGCTGTGGTGTTCGGTTGTCCGAAAGCGTTCACGATTTGTCCGGGCACCCTGTGTGATCATTCGCCACCCAGCCTGTCGTTTCAGCGAACGTCAGAGAGGGCGATTTTGCTTAAACGTATCAGCGGCGGGTAGCTGAAGGGAGGGCTTGGAGGGCGTCCATGAAAGGCTCGCTGCTACCGTTGACAAATCTCGACAAGGTTCTCATAGTTTGCTCAACGCAAACGTTTGCGAGATGTTTCACTGCGCCCTTGGCACATCGTGACAGCTCGTATCAGCCGCCCAGGTGGGAGGGCTGCCGAAGGGGTCTTCGGTGCAAGCGTTGCTCACAATAATCATAAGATCGGAGTGAACCCATGAAGCTGCCATTTGCTGGACGTCTTCTTGCTGTTGCTGTGCTTGCTGCCGCATCCGCCGCTTTGCCTCTCTCTTCTGCATTTGCCGATGACGCTGCCAAAACGCCTACCGTGGGTTTGGTCATGAAGTCCCTTGCCAATGAGTTTTTTGTCACCATGACCGACGGTGCGAAGGACTACCAGAAAGCGCACCCAACAGAATTCAAGTTGATCTCCAACGGCATCAAGAACGAAACCGATACCAGCGCGCAGATCGCCATCGTCAACGAAATGATCAACGCCAAGGTTGATGCGCTTGTCATCGCTCCCGCCGACTCCAAGGCACTCGCCAGTGTGCTGAAGAAGGCCTCCGATGCCGGTATCAAAGTGGTCAACATCGACAATCGCCTGGACCCGGAAGTACTCAAAAGCAAAAACCTCGATATTCCGTTTGTAGGCCCGGATAACCGCAAAGGCTCCAAGCTGGTGGGTGACTACCTGGCCAAGCAACTGGCCGCTGGTGACAAGGTCGGCATCATCGAGGGCGTACCCACGACCACTAATGCCCAGCAGCGCACCGCGGGCTTCAAGGATGCGATGGACGCGGCAGGCATGAAGATTGTTTCCACCCAATCCGGTAACTGGGAAATCGACCAAGGCAACAAGATCGCGGCAGCGATGCTGAGCGAAACGCCGGATATCAAGGCGCTGTTGGCCGGTAACGACAACATGGCCCTTGGCGCTGTTTCCGCCGTGCGTGCGGCAGGCAAGGCCGGCAAGGTGTTGGTTGTGGGCTATGACAACATTGACGCGATCAAACCAATGCTCAAGGACGGCCGCGTGTTGGCCACCGCTGACCAGGCGGCCGCCCAGCAAGCCGTATTCGGTATCCAGAACGCGCTGAAGCTGGTCAAGGGTGAGAAAGTCGATGCCAAAGATGGCGTGATCGAAACCCCGGTCGAACTCGTCATCAAGCAGTAATCCTGGCAGTACCCAACAGCGCCCGCTCGTCCTGAGCGGGCGCCTGGAGATTTTCCTATGTCATCTTCCGCCCCGAACGCTGTCCTCTCGGTCAGCGGTATCGGTAAGACCTATGCCCAACCGGTTCTGTCCGACATCACCCTGACGCTCAATCGCGGGGAAGTGTTGGCGCTGACCGGTGAGAACGGCGCAGGCAAAAGTACCTTGTCGAAGATCATCGGCGGCCTGGTCACGCCCACCACCGGGCACATGCAATTCAATGGTCAGGATTACCGCCCCGCCAGCCGCACCCAGGCCGAAGCCTTGGGCGTGCGCATGGTCATGCAGGAACTCAACCTGCTGCCCACGCTGACCGTGGCGGAAAACCTGTTCCTGGATAACCTGCCGAGCCGCTGTGGCTGGATCAGCCGTAAACAACTGCGCAAAGCCGCGATCGAAGCCATGGCCCAAGTCGGCCTGGACGCGATCGACCCGGACACGCTGGTGGGCAGCCTGGGCATTGGTCACCAGCAAATGGTCGAGATCGCCCGTAACCTGATCGGCGACTGCCATGTATTGATCCTCGACGAGCCCACGGCGATGCTTACTGCTCGTGAAGTCGAGATGCTGTTTGAACAAATCACGCGCCTGCAGGCCCGAGGCGTGGCGATCATTTATATTTCGCACCGGCTCGAAGAGTTGGCCCGTGTCGCCCAGCGCATTGCGGTATTGCGCGACGGCAAGCTGGTCTGCGTCGAGCCGATGGCCAATTACAACAGTGAGCAGTTGGTGACCTTGATGGTCGGTCGCGAACTGGGTGAACACATCGATTTGGGCCCGCGCACCATAGGAGGCCCGGCCTTGACAGTGACGGGCCTGACCCGTTCGGACAAGGTCCGCGATGTGTCCTTTGAAGTGCGCGCCGGTGAAATCTATGGCATTTCTGGCCTGATCGGCGCCGGCCGCACCGAATTGCTGCGCCTGATCTTCGGCGCTGACCCGGCCGACAGCGGCACCGTGGCCTTGGGGTCACCGGCCAAGGTGGTGAGCATTCGCTCGCCGGTAGACGCGGTCGGTCATGGTATTGCCCTGATCACCGAAGACCGCAAGGGTGAGGGCCTGCTGCTGACCCAGTCCATCAGCGCCAACATCGCCCTGGGCAACATGCCGGAAATTTCCGGCGGTGGCGTCGTCAACAGCCGCAACGAAACCGCTCTGGCCAAGCGCCAGATCGACGCCATGCGTATCCGCAGTTCCAGCCCGACGCAACGGGTGTCCGAGCTGTCGGGTGGTAACCAGCAGAAGGTGGTGATTGGCCGATGGCTGGAGCGCGATTGCGCGGTGATGCTGTTCGATGAGCCCACCCGCGGTATCGACGTCGGTGCCAAGTTCGACATCTACGCCTTGCTCGGTGAATTGACCCGTCAGGGCAAAGCGCTGGTAGTGGTGTCCAGTGACCTGCGTGAGCTGATGCTGATCTGTGACCGCATCGGTGTGTTGTCCGCCGGGCGCCTGATCGAGACCTTCGAGCGTGACAGCTGGACCCAGGACGAATTGCTCGCCGCCGCCTTTGCCGGCTATCAGAAACGTGATGCGCTGCTCAACGAAGCCGCGCCTAGGAATACCCCATGAAAACAAACATTTCCCCCGGTAAAACTGGCGGCAACTTCTATGGCCTGGGTACTTACCTGGGGCTGGCAGGTGCCTTGCTGGCGATGATCGCGCTGTTCTCGGTACTCAGCGATCACTTCCTGTCTTATGACACCTTCAGCACCCTGGCCAACCAGATCCCAGACCTGATGGTGCTCGCGGTGGGCATGACCTTCATCCTGATCATTGGCGGCATCGACCTGTCCGTGGGCTCGGTGTTGGCATTGGCGGCCTCGGCAGTCAGCGTGGCGATCCTGGGCTGGGGCTGGAGCGTGTTGCCCGCCGCCCTGTTGGGCATGGGCTGCGCGGCGTTGGCCGGCACCATCACCGGTTCCATTACGGTGGCCTGGCGCATTCCGTCATTTATCGTATCCCTCGGCGTGCTGGAGATGGCCCGCGGCGTGGCCTACCAGATGACGGGCTCGCGCACCGCTTATATCGGTGACTCGTTTGCCTGGCTGTCCAACCCGATTGCCTTCGGTATTTCCCCGTCGTTTATCATCGCGCTGCTGGTGATCATCGCGGCCCAGTTGGTACTGACCCGTACGGTCTTCGGTCGTTACCTGATCGGTATCGGCACCAACGAAGAAGCGGTGCGCCTGGCGGGTATCAACCCCAAGCCTTACAAGATCCTGGTGTTCAGCCTGATGGGCCTGTTGGCTGGTGTGGCGGCGCTGTTCCAGATTTCACGTCTGGAAGCGGCGGACCCGAATGCCGGTTCGGGCCTGGAGCTGCAAGTGATCGCCGCCGTGGTGATCGGTGGCACCAGCCTGATGGGCGGGCGTGGCTCGGTCATCAGTACGTTCTTCGGGGTGTTGATCATTTCGGTCTTGGCCGCCGGGCTGGCGCAGATTGGCGCGACGGAACCGACTAAACGCATCATCACCGGTGCCGTGATCGTGATTGCCGTGGTCCTCGATACTTATCGCAGCCAGCGCGCCAGTCGGCGGGGCTGAACCATGGCAACGATCAAGGATGTGGCAGCGCTTGCAGGTATTTCCTACACCACCGTGTCCCATGTGGTGAACAAGACGCGCCCGGTCAGCGAGCCGGTACGCATCAAGGTCGAGGCGGCGATCAAGCAGTTGGACTACGTGCCCAGTGCCGTCGCGCGCTCGCTCAAGGCCAAGACCACGGCGACCATCGGCCTGCTGGTGCCCAACAGTCTCAACCCGTATTTTGCCGAGCTGGCTCGGGGTATCGAGGATTACTGCGAGCGTAATGGCTATTGCGTGATCCTCTGCAACTCGGATGACGACGCAGAGAAACAGCGCAGTTATTTGCGCGTGTTGTTGGAAAAGCGCGTCGACGGCTTGATCGTGACATCCGTGGGCGGCGATGACAGTGGCCTTGCCGCAGGCTTGAGTGCAGTGCGCACGCCCATGGTGATTGTCGATCGGGCGCTGGATGGGATTGATGTGGACCTGGTGCGCATCGATCACGAAGAGGGCGCTTACCTGGCGACCCGGCACTTGCTGGAATTGGGGCACCGGGACATCGCCTGTATCGGCGGCCCTGGGCATACCCGCGTGGCGCAGATGCGCCTGGCGGGTTACCAGCGTGCATTGCGCGAGGCGGGCATCGAGGTGCTGGCCAGTCGTACCCTGGAAAGCGATTTCACCAGCACGGGCGGGTATGCCGCAGCCGTACAGTTATTATCGCAACACCCGCCCAGCGCGATTTTCGCCAGCAACGATATGATTGGTTTTGGCGTGCTGCGCGCCGCCGCCGAGCGCAATGTGCGTGTGCCGGGCGAGCTGTCGGTCATCGGTTTCGATGACATCCAGATGGGGTGCTACGTCTACCCGGCGCTGACGACGGTTGGCCAGTCGATCCTGCAATTGGGCGAGACTGCGGCCGAATTATTACTGCAACGAATAGCAACACCCCAACTGCCGATCGATCAACGTATCGTGACGCCCAGTATTGTTTTGCGTGAGTCGACCGCGCCATTGGCTGATGTGTTCGCCCAATACCGCTGAACCGAATTGATGAGTACTGATGTATGCCAGCAAAAGTAGTGGTAATAGGCAGCTTGAACATGGACCTGGTCACCCGCGCCAGTCGCTTGCCGCGTGCCGGTGAAACCCTGATCGGCCAGACGTTCTCCACTGTGCCCGGTGGCAAGGGCGCCAACCAGGCCGTCGCCTCGGCACGCCTGGGGGCGAGTGTCGCAATGGTGGGGTGCATCGGTACCGACGCCTATGGCAGCCAATTGCGCGATGCGCTGCTGGTGGAAGGGATCGATTGCCAGGCCGTCAGCACGGTGGACGGCTCCAGCGGTGTGGCGTTGATCGTGGTCGATGACAGCAGCCAGAACGCCATTGTCATTGTGGCCGGCAGCAACGGTGAGCTGACGCCTGCGTCACTGCGAACGTGCGACGCTGTGCTGCAGGCTGCAGATGTGATCATCTGTCAGCTTGAGGTGCCGATGGAGACCGTTGGGTATGCGCTCAAGCGGGGGCGCGAGCTGGGTAAGACGGTCATCCTCAACCCTGCCCCGGCAAGCGGACCGTTGCCCGCTGATTGGTATGCCTCGATCGATTATCTGATCCCCAATGAAAGCGAGGCCAGCGCTCTGAGCGGCGTGACGGTCGACTCCCTCGACAGCGCCAAGGTCGCCGCGAGCGCGCTGATTAAAGCGGGCGCCGGTAAGGTCATCATTACCCTGGGCGCCCAGGGCGCGCTGTTTGCCGACGGCAAGAGCTTTGAGCACTTGGTGGCGCCGAAGGTGAAGGCGGTGGATACCACCGCTGCTGGCGATACCTTTGTCGGTGGCTTTGCCGCCGCGCTGGCCGCGGGCCAGAGCGAAGCCGAGGCGATCCGTTTTGGCCAGGTGGCGGCGGCGTTGTCGGTGACCCGCGCCGGCGCTCAGCCTTCCATTCCTACGCTGCACGACGTAAAAGGTTTTGTGCCCGCATGAAAAAGACCCCTTTGCTGAATATCGCCCTGTCGCGCGTGATCGCGTCTCTGGGCCATGGCGACATCCTGGTCATCGGCGATGCCGGCCTGCCGGTGCCGCCCGGCGTCGAACTGATCGACCTGGCACTGACCCAGGGTATCCCGGATTTCATCAGCACCTTGCGTATCGTGCTGAGCGAAATGCAGGTGGAAAGCCATGTGCTGGCACAAGAGATCCTGTTGAAACAACCGCCCGCGCTGACCGAGCTTGATGTGCTCACAGAGCAGGCTGCACTGGGCGAGCGACGCCTGCTCAGCCATGATCAATTCAAGCAATTGAGCCGCAATGCCCGCGCTGTGGTGCGCACTGGCGAGTGCCAGCCGTACTGCAATATCGCGCTGGTGTCCGGCGTAACGTTCTAGCGTCCCCCCTATGACAAGGAGTGCTTTATGCAACGTGGTCTACCTACCCTGAAAAACCTGTTCCGGAGTGTTCTGCTTTTGTCCGCGCTCACAGCTGCAAGCGCCCAAGCGGCGGAAAAAATCGACCTGATCATTGACACCGACCCGGGTGCCGATGATGTGGTGGCCTTGCTGTTCGCCATGGCCTCGCCGCAGGAGTTGAGCATTCGTGCGCTGACCACCGTCGCCGGCAATGTGCGCCTGGACAAGACCTCCCGCAACGCGCGCCTGGCGCGCGAGTGGGCAGGGCGTGAGGACATCCCGGTGTACGCAGGTGCGCCAGCGCCGCTGCTGCGCAAACCGATCTACGCCGAGAATATTCATGGCAAGGAAGGCATCTCGGGCGTCACGGTGCATGAACCGAAAAAAGGCCTGGCCGAAGGCAATGCAGTCGATTACCTGATCAAGACCCTGAGCAGCGCCAAGCCGCACAGCATCACCATCGCCATGCTCGGGCCGCAGACCAACCTGGCACTGGCACTGACTCAAGCGCCCGAAATCACCCAGGGCATCAAGGAAGTGGTCGTGATGGGCGGCGCCCACTTCAATGGCGGCAATATCACCCCAGTGGCTGAGTTCAACCTGTTCGCCGATCCGGTGGCGGCGGAGATCGTGCTCAAAAGCGGTGTGAAGCTGACCTACCTGCCGTTGGACGTGACCCATAAAGTCCTCACCAGCGACGCCCGCCTGAAGAAGATTGCGGACCTGAACAACAACGCGAGCAAGGTCGTCAGCAGTATTCTGAATGAGTACGTCAAAGGCGATATGGAGCACTACGGCATTCCGGGTGGCCCGGTCCACGACGCTACCGTGGTTGCCTACCTGCTCAAACCATCGCTGTTCAGCGGTCGTCAGGCCAATATGGTGGTCGACAGCCGCGAAGGCCCGACCTTCGGCCAGACCATCGTCGATTGGTACGACGGCCTCAAGCAGGAGAAGAATGTGTTCTGGGTTGAGAATGGCGACGCCCAGGGCTTCTTCGATCTGTTGACCGAACGCCTGGCACGTCTGAAGTAAGTTAGCGGGGCGGCACTCGTCGCCCGGTTCTATTCGCGCTCTTGGGCGCCCTTGTAGTCGGCCGGGTATTTCTCGAATATCTGGCCGATGAACGCTTGCGCCGCCTGGGTGCCCAATTCCTTGACCAACAGGTCGATACCAATGATCGCCAGTTCTTCCGGGCTTCCGGGGCTGTAGGAGCTTTGCCCTTGGGGCCACTTGGCTTTGATGTCGGCTTGAAGCGTTACGGTGGTCATGGAAATCTCACGGGCTGAAAATGCGGGGTAGTGCACTGGAACGCCGTTCCAGAGGGGCGCAGTTAAGCATTTTGTACGGCATTTGGCACTGCTACTTAGGCATGAAGCAGCGGCTGTGCGACACTGTCGGCCTGTTAAATGGCCGGGAAACACCGCGTGCAAATCGATTTGAGCAACCCCGACAACCTGACGCTGGAGGCCGTGCGCCAATTGCTTGGCAGCGCCAGTGACGACGAACATACCCAGTTGCGGGTGAGCAAGGCAGGCGTTGCCTACATTTCTTCCGGCGTAGTCGGGGGGGTTGATATCGGTGGCCTGCTGTTTCGCCTGGAGACCTGGGCCAAGGGTTCCGGTTATGTCGGCCTCGTGGCGGCCAGTGATGAAGTGTGGGTCATGCAGATTTTTAACGCGCTGAAGCAGAATTGGCCTACAGCGACGTCAGACTATATCGATATCTACTAAGTGCGTTCATATCTAGTCACGATTGACAGGGCGCTTGCCAGCAGTGAGTCAGGCAGACTTGCCCACAAGCGGTTAACGTCTTGAAACCAATCGCTTTGACTGATGTCGCACGATCTCTGTCCACTTTTTATCATAGGAGGCTTCATGCCTTGGAAGCTCGCATCATTCGGTACTTTGTTGGCTGCGCTCGCGTTGGCAGGTTGCAGCACCCCGGGTGCCTCTGAGCCAGGCAAAGCTGCCACTGCGACCGATGCCGGTCATAGCCGCTGTGAGTCGAAGGCTGCAGAGTTCGCCATCGGCCAGAAGGCCTCGCCCCAGTTGCTGGAGCAAGCTCGCACGCGTGCCGGCGCGCAGAATGCACGTATTCTCAAGCCCAATGACATGATCACGCTGGAGTATCGCTCCGACCGCTTGAACCTGAACACCGACAACAATCTGGTGATCAACCGGGTTAACTGCGGCTGATACGGTTTTTGCATCACCCATAAAAAACCCCGTCACATGGACGGGGTTTTTTTAGCTCAGCGGAGAATTACTCGCCGCGAACCTGTGCAGCTTGCATACCCTTTTGGCCTTTCTCAGCCACGAAGGAAACGGTTTGGCCTTCTTTCAGGCTTTTGAAACCGTCGCTTTCGATAGCTTTGAAGTGTACGAACAAGTCGTCACCGCCACCTGTAGGAGTGATGAAGCCGAAGCCTTTTTCATCGTTGAACCATTTAACGGTGCCGGTTTGGCGATTAGACATGGTGTATCTCCAAGAAACATATATTTTCAGTAGTGCTGTGCTGCTCAGGCCAACTGGGCACACTGGGCTATCATAGTCGAAATGTTCGGCTTGGGAGCCCC
This sequence comes from Pseudomonas sp. AM4(2022), assembly GCF_036346515.1. Lineage (NCBI taxonomy): Bacteria > Pseudomonadati > Pseudomonadota > Gammaproteobacteria > Pseudomonadales > Pseudomonadaceae > Pseudomonas > Pseudomonas sp. AM4(2022). Next base: position 152,844 of record NZ_JAOTNW010000008.1, on the reverse strand, counting down.
CCCAAGGCACTGTTTGCTAATCAATCGCTTTGCGTTTGATTCATCATTCGGCTGAAAGCCCCGATTTACGGGGCTTTGCGACGAAATATCAGCTGTTAAAAAAAGCCATAAAACCTGCGTAATTTGTGTGAAATGGCAGTTTTCAGGCTGTTTTTCCAGCGAAATGGCCGTCGAATCGTCAGCCAATCTTACTTTTTCTTCACCACTTTGCAGGACGAAATAGCCGCGACCGCTTTGTTTTTAAGCTCCGGGCTGGCGTTCTGGTTGGTCATCAATTCCTTGATCTCGGCAGTGCTCAATTCGGCATTGATCTTGTCAGCGCCACATTCGCAATGGGCCTTGGCGGTCTTGACGTCCACGTTCTGGCTGGCGGCGGCACTGCAGTCGTTGACGAAGGCGTCACGGGCGCCGGCTGGCCAGTTGGAAGGGGCTGCAGCCTGCGCGCCGAGGGAAAGGAGGCTCAGGGTAGCGGCGACAGCGAGGGTAGAGGTAAAACGCATCATGGGATGCTCCTTTGGGTCGAGGACGAACGGCGATTCTCAGTGGCTTTGAGGCCCTGCGTACAGCTCAAGTTCACTTTCGCAGCTATAAAGCCATCAATTGCTCTTTACCCAACGCTTGGCCGACGCGATGACCGTTCATCTGTGCTAGCATCCTTGCCTGGCTATTTCCGGGCGCGCCATTTGCCGCCTTGCCAGGTCCTTTTTGTTCACTCCAGTCACTCTGGTTCGATTATCGGTTGGCCGAAAGGCTCCTGCCGCTGTAAGGCAGGCGTTCTTCATTGAACGGCCTGGTGTTGGATCTTGTACTGGCTCATCCCAACCCACGTGACCTTTGGTAGGGGTCACCACTAGGAGAGGAGGCGCCATGCCAACTATTACTCTTCCCGACGGCAGTCAACGTTCATTCGATCATCCGGTTTCCGTAGCCGAGGTCGCTGCATCCATCGGTGCTGGCCTGGCCAAGGCCACCGTGGCCGGCAAGGTCGACGGCAAGCTGGTTGACGCCAGCGACCTGATCACCAGCGACGCCAGCCTGCAAATCATCACGCCCAAGGACCAAGAGGGGCTGGAGATCATTCGCCACTCTTGCGCCCACCTGATTGGTCATGCGGTGAAGCAGTTGTATCCAACCGCCAAGATGGTGATCGGCCCGGTTATTGACGAAGGCTTCTATTACGACATCGCCTATGAGCGTCCTTTTACTCCGGACGACCTGGCGGCCATCGAGCAGCGCATGCACGCGCTGATTGAAAAAGATTACGACGTCATCAAGAAAGTCACCCCGCGTGCCGAAGTGATCGACGTGTTTACCGCGCGTGGTGAAGATTACAAGCTGCGCCTGGTGGAAGACATGCCGGACGAGCAGGCCATGGGCCTGTACTACCACGAAGAATACGTCGACATGTGCCGTGGCCCACACGTGCCGAACACGCGTTTCCTCAAGTCGTTCAAGCTGACCAAGCTGTCCGGTGCCTACTGGCGCGGTGATGCCAAGAACGAACAGCTGCAACGGATCTACGGCACGGCCTGGGCTGATAAGAAACAGCTGGCCGCCTACATCCAGCGCATCGAAGAAGCCGAAAAACGCGACCACCGCAAGATCGGCAAGCGCCTGAACCTGTTCCACCTTCAGGAAGAAGCGCCGGGCATGGTGTTCTGGCACCCGAATGGCTGGACCCTGTACCAGGTGCTTGAGCAGTACATGCGCAAGGTGCAGCGCGAAAACGGTTACCTGGAGATCAAGACTCCACAGGTGGTCGATCGCAGCCTGTGGGAGAAATCCGGGCACTGGGCCAACTACGCCGACAACATGTTCACCACCCAGTCGGAAAACCGCGACTACGCCATCAAGCCGATGAACTGCCCGTGCCACGTGCAGGTCTTTAATCAGGGCCTGAAGAGCTACCGCGAGTTGCCGATGCGCCTGGCCGAATTCGGTGCCTGCCACCGTAACGAGCCATCGGGTGCGCTGCACGGCATCATGCGCGTGCGCGGCTTCACCCAGGACGACGCCCACATCTTCTGCACCGAAGAGCAGATGCAGGCCGAGTCCGCAGCGTTCATCAAGCTGACCATGGACGTTTATCGCGATTTCGGCTTTACCGACGTCGAGATGAAGCTGTCCACTCGTCCGGAAAAGCGCGTCGGTTCCGACGAGCTGTGGGATCGCGCCGAAGCGGCACTGGCTGCTGCGCTCGACAGTGCGGGCCTTGCGTACGATCTGCAGCCGGGTGAGGGCGCCTTCTACGGTCCGAAGATCGAGTTCTCGCTCAAAGATTGCCTTGGCCGTGTCTGGCAGTGTGGTACCCTGCAGCTCGATTTTAACCTGCCGATCCGTCTGGGAGCCGAATACGTCTCCGAAGACAACAGCCGTAAACACCCGGTTATGCTGCACCGGGCGATCCTCGGTTCGTTCGAGCGGTTCGTCGGTATCCTGATCGAGCACTACGAGGGCGCGTTCCCTGCGTGGCTGGCTCCGACCCAGGCAGTGATCATGAATATCACTGATAAACAGGCAGATTTTGCCGCTGAAGTTGAAAAAACTCTCAACGAAAGCGGGTTTCGTGCCAAGTCCGACTTGAGAAATGAAAAGATCGGCTTTAAAATCCGCGAGCATACCTTGCTCAAGGTTCCCTATCTCTTGGTTATCGGAGATCGGGAAGTCGAGATGCAGACTGTCGCTGTGCGTACTCGTGAAGGTGCTGACCTGGGCTCGATGCCCGTCGCCCAGTTCGCTGAGTTCCTCGCGCAAGCGGTTTCCCGGCGTGGTCGCCCAGATTCGGAGTAATTATTATTAAGCGTGAAATGAGACAAGATAAACGAGCTGCACCGAAAGCCCCGATCAACGAGAATATCTCGGCACGCGAGGTTCGGTTAATTGGCGCTGATGGCGAGCAGATTGGCATCGTCTCGATTGATGAAGCGCTTCGTATTGCAGAAGAGTCCAAGCTGGACCTGGTGGAAATCTCCGCCGATGCAATCCCACCTGTTTGTCGGGTGATGGACTACGGCAAATCGATCTTCGAAAAGAAGAAGCAGGTTGCCGCAGCGAAGAAGAACCAGAAGCAGATTCAAGTAAAAGAAATCAAGTTTCGTCCAGGGACGGAGGAAGGGGATTACCAGGTAAAACTGCGCAACCTGGTACGTTTCCTGAGTGATGGGGACAGGGCCAAGGTATCCTTGCGATTCCGCGGCCGTGAGATGGCCCACCAGGAGCTGGGGATGGAACTCCTCAAGCGGGTTGAAGCTGACCTGCTCGAGTACGGTTCGGTCGAACAGCATCCTAAGATGGAAGGACGCCAGCTTATTATGGTCATCGCCCCGAAAAAGAAGAAGTAATCAACAGGGCACGGCAGGCCTTCTGATTATGTTTATCAACTGAATGCGGAGTACCGAACATGCCAAAGATGAAAACTAAAAGTGGTGCTGCTAAGCGGTTTCTGAAAACTGCTAACGGCATCAAGCACAAGCACGCTTTCAAGAGCCACATCCTGACCAAAATGTCGACCAAGCGTAAGCGTCAACTGCGCGGTAGCAGCTTGCTGCATCCGTCTGACGTGGCAAAAGTCGAGCGCATGCTGCGCCTTCGTTAATTTTGGTTCAAGAATAGAGGAAGTAACTCATGGCTCGTGTAAAGCGTGGCGTCATGGCCCGTAAGCGTCACAAAAAAATTCTGAAACTTGCTAAAGGCTACTACGGCGCGCGTTCACGCGTATTCCGTGTTGCCAAGCAAGCGGTAATCAAGGCAGGCCAATACGCCTACCGTGACCGTCGTCAGAAAAAACGTCAGTTCCGCGCTCTGTGGATCGCTCGTATCAACGCTGGTGCACGTGTTAACGGTCTGTCCTACAGCCGTTTCATCGCTGGCCTGAAAAAAGCGTCCATCGAAATCGACCGTAAGGTTCTGGCTGAACTGGCCGTGAACGAAAAAGCGGTGTTTGCTGCGATTGTCGAGAAAGCTAAAGCCTCCTTGGCTTAAGTACCCCCGACAGTCACCCTGGGCCACTCCTGTGGCCCAAGGTGGTAAACGTCATAAATAGGGGAAGAGCCTTCAAGCTCTTCCCCTATTTTGTATCTGGAGTCTGTACATGGAAAACCTGGACGCGCTCGTCGCCCAAGCCCTTGAGGCTGTGCAAAGCGCTGAAGATGTAAATGCCCTGGAGCAAATCCGGGTTCACTACCTTGGCAAGAAAGGTGAATTGACTCAGGTGATGAAGACCCTGGGAAATTTGCCCGCTGAAGAGCGTCCGCAAGTCGGTGCGCTGATCAACGTCGCCAAGGAGCGTGTCACAGAGGTTCTCAATGCGCGCAAGGCGTCGCTCGAGGAGGCCGATCTTGCGGCCAAGCTCGCCGCCGAGTCCATTGACGTGACCTTGCCTGGTCGTGGCCAGGCCTCGGGCGGTCTGCATCCGATCACCCGGACTCTGGAACGTATCGAACAGTTCTTCACCCACATCGGCTACGGCATTGCCGAAGGCCCTGAGGTCGAAGACGACTACCACAACTTCGAGGCGCTCAACATCCCAGGCCATCACCCGGCCCGGTCGATGCACGACACCTTCTATTTCAACGCCAACATGCTGCTGCGCACCCATACCTCGCCGGTACAGGTCCGCACCATGGAAGCGAACAAGCCGCCGATCCGCATTGTCTGCCCAGGCCGTGTGTACCGTAGCGACTCGGATATCACCCATTCGCCGATGTTCCACCAGGTCGAAGGCCTGCTGGTTGATCGCGATATCAATTTTGCCGACCTCAAAGGCACCATCGAAGAATTCCTGCGGGTGTTCTTCGAAAAAGAGTTGGCGGTGCGTTTCCGTCCCTCGTTCTTCCCGTTCACCGAGCCATCGGCTGAAGTCGACATGGAATGCGTGATGTGCAGCGGTAAAGGCTGCCGCGTTTGCAAGCAGACCGGCTGGCTGGAAGTGATGGGCTGCGGCATGGTTCACCCCAACGTGCTGCGCATGTCCGGGATCGACCCGGAAGAGTTCTCGGGCTTTGCCTTCGGCATGGGCGTTGAGCGTCTGGCCATGCTGCGTTACGGCGTGAACGACTTGCGTCTGTTCTTCGACAACGACTTGCGGTTCCTCGCGCAATTTCGCTAGTCGTAACGAATCTTTAGGAGAGCAGGATGAAATTCAGTGAACAATGGCTGCGTGGCTGGGTAAGCCCGCAGGTAGATCGCGACGGGCTGGTTGCTCGTCTGTCGATGGCCGGTCTTGAGGTCGATAGCGTTACGCCGGCCGCCGGTGTTTTCAGCGGCGTGGTGGTGGGCGAGGTGTTGAGCACCGAGCAGCACCCGGATGCCGATAAATTGCGTGTATGCCAGGTCAGCAACGGCACAGAAACCTTCCAGGTCGTGTGCGGAGCGCCCAACGTGCGCCCGGGCCTGAAGATCCCGTTTGCCATGATCGGTGCCCAACTGCCTGGCGACTTCAAGATCAAGAAGGCCAAGCTGCGTGGTGTCGAGTCCAACGGCATGTTGTGCTCTCAGGCTGAATTGCAGGTGGGCGAGGGCAATGATGGCCTGATGGAGCTGCCGGCCGACGCGCCTGTGGGTCAGGACATCCGGATTTACCTGGAACTGGAAGACGCCAGCATCGAGGTCGATCTGACCCCGAACCGCGGCGACTGCCTGTCCCTGGCCGGTCTGGCCCGTGAAGTGGGCGCGCTGTACAACGCTCCCGTCACCCGTCCTGCGGTTGCTGTTGTGCCGCCGGTGCATGACGAAGTTCGCTCCATCGAAGTGCTCGCGCCGAACGCCTGCCCACGTTACCTGGGGCGTGTGGTCCGTAACGTCGACCTGTCCAAGCCGACCCCGCTGTGGATGGTCGAGCGCCTGCGTCGCGCCGACGTGCGCAGCATCGACGCCGCCGTCGACATCACCAACTATGTGATGTTGGAGCTGGGTCAGCCGCTGCACGCCTTCGATCTCGCCGAAATCAACGGTGGCATCCGCGTGCGCATGGCCGAGGAAGGCGAAAAGCTGGTGCTGCTCGACGGTCAGGAAGTCAGCCTGCGTGCCGACACCCTGGTCATCGCCGACCACGCTCGCGCCCTGGCAATTGCCGGCGTGATGGGTGGCGAGCACAGCGGTGTATCCGCGACCACTCGTGACGTATTCCTTGAAAGCGCGTTCTTCGACCAGATCGCCATCGCAGGCAAGGCCCGCTCCTATGGCCTGCACACCGATGCTTCGCACCGCTATGAGCGTGGCGTGGACTGGAATCTCGCCCGTGAAGCCATGGAGCGCGCCACCGGCCTGCTGCTGGAAATCACCGGTGGCGAAGCCGGCCCGATCACCGAAACCGTCAACGAACAGTACCTGCCGTCGATTGCGCCGATCACCCTGCGTGCCAAAAGCGTTGAGCAGATGCTCGGGCTGGTCATTGAGCCGGCTGAAATCGAGCAACTGCTGTCCGCCCTCGGCCTGGGTATTTCCTCGAATGGGGAAGGGCAGTGGCAGGTTGCAGTACCTAGCCATCGCTTCGACATCAGCCTGGAAGTCGATCTGATCGAAGAGCTGGCACGTCTGTATGGCTATAACCGCCTGCCGGTTCGCTACCCGCAAGCGCGCCTCGCGCCGCAACCCAAAGCCGAAGCGCGCGCGCACCTGCCTGAACTGCGCCGCCTGCTGGTTGCTCGTGGTTACCAGGAAGCCGTGACGTATAGCTTCATCGATCCAAAACAGTTTGAGCTGTTCAACCCGGGTGTTGAGCCGCTGTTGTTGGCCAACCCGATCTCCAACGACATGGCCGCCATGCGTTCGTCGCTGTGGCCGGGCCTGGTGAAAGCGCTTTCCCACAACCTGAACCGCCAGCAAGACCGTGTGCGCCTGTTCGAAAGCGGCCTGCGTTTCGTCGGCCAACTCGATGGCTTGAAGCAAGAGCCAATGCTGGCGGGCGTCGTCTGCGGCAGCCGTCTGCCGGAAGGCTGGGCGCAAGGCCGTGAGGTCGTGGACTTCTTCGACGTCAAGGCTGACGTGGAAGCGGTGCTGGGCTTTGCCGGTGCGCTGGACGCCTTTACGTTCGTGCCGGGTAGCCATCCAGCCTTGCATCCAGGCCAGACTGCACGTATCGAGCGCGAAGGACGCTTGGTAGGTTTTGTCGGCGCCATTCACCCGGAACTGTCGAAAACCTTGGGGCTGGACCGTCCAGTCTTCGTGTTTGAGCTAGTCTTGGCTGAAGTTGCGTCGGGCAAAATGCCTAAATTCAGCGAGTTGTCGCGCTTCCCTGAAGTGCGTCGCGACCTGGCCCTGATTGCCGACCGTGAAGTCGCTGCCACTGCCGTTCTGGATGTAATCCGTGAAAATGCAGGGGAATGGCTGACAGACCTCAGGCTATTTGACGTCTATCAGGGTAAAGGCATTGATCCGCATAGAAAAAGCCTCGCAGTTGGCTTGACCTGGCAGCATCCATCGCGCACTCTTAATGACGATGAGGTGAATACCACGACGCAAAATATCCTCACCTCGCTCGAACAAAGGTTGAACGCCACGTTAAGGAAGTGACGTATGGGGGCTTTGACGAAAGCTGAGATGGCGGAACGTCTGTACGAAGAGTTGGGTCTGAACAAGCGCGAGGCCAAGGAATTGGTCGAACTGTTTTTTGAAGAGATCCGCCACGCTCTGGAAGACAACGAACAGGTCAAATTGTCCGGTTTCGGCAATTTTGACCTGCGAGACAAACGCCAGCGGCCTGGCCGCAATCCAAAAACGGGAGAAGAAATCCCGATCACGGCTCGCCGTGTGGTCACCTTTCGTCCAGGGCAGAAGTTGAAGGCCCGAGTTGAGGCTTATGCTGGAACCAAGTCATAACGACGAACTACCCGTCATCCCAGGCAAGCGCTACTTCACCATCGGTGAAGTCAGCGAGCTGTGTGCGGTAAAACCGCACGTGCTGCGCTATTGGGAGCAGGAGTTTCCTCAACTCAACCCCGTCAAACGCACCGGGAACCGTCGGTATTATCAGCGCCAGGACGTGCTGATGATCCGACAGATCCGCGCGTTGCTGTACGACCAGGGGTTCACCATCAGCGGCGCACGCCAGCGTATGTCCGGTGATGAAGCCAAAGACGACACCACCCAATACAAGCAACTGATCCGCCAGATGATCTCCGAACTGGAAGATGTGCTGGTGGTGCTGAAAAAATGATTCAAGCTTTAAAAATACTTCCACATTTCAAAAGCTTGCGGTATATTCCGGTTCGCTTCGTTAAGAAGCAAACCCAGTAACACGCCTAGTCGGGGCGTAGCGCAGTCCGGTAGCGCACTAGCATGGGGTGCTAGGGGTCGAGTGTTCGAATCACTCCGTCCCGACCATATTATTCAATGACTTAGCCCAATCTGAAAAGATTGGGCTTTTTCATGTCTGAAAAATACCCCCTACTAAACCCCCTACCGCGCCGTGGGGCTGTTATGGGCTCGAGAGCCTATTTCACCTCTGTGATCTGCAGGTGGGGCACAGCGAACATGCAATCGCTACTGCAATGCTGAGGGGCATGATTGCCCAGTGCTGCACGACACTCCCCTGAAATGACTGGCGTGACGTCGATAGGCGTTGTCGCGTGCATGTCGATAAGCCACTAGCATACCTGCCCTAATTGATCGTTGTACGAACCCGGCAGTAGAGTTTGAAGCGCAAGCCAATGTATTAACGATGGGAAGGGGAGTGAAGATGACTATAAAAAAGTACGTCTATATGACGGCTGCAGCCTGCCTGTTAGCGACCTCAAGTGCGCATGCGTCTTTCGCCACCAGTTGCCAGGATTCTCAGCCGTGGTACCACTTCAGCATGATTGAGGCGGCAACCTGTTTGCTCTCTGGTCAATGGTAATCGGGTCGCCCCCGCTGCGGTTCGGCGGGGGAGAGCCCAAGTGATCCCGCTCAAGCCGTGCCTTTCAGGCATTGCCCTCGATTGCGCTGACTTGACTCATCAACATTTGCTTAAAACATCTCCCTGCCTCACCTGGCCTGACGCTGCGAGCGAACCGTTGCGCCTGTGATCACGTCTGTGCGAATAGCCGACGGTTGCCCGGCGTTGTTGCGTGCATAACTGCATAACGTGACCGGCAGCTCTGCTATATCAAGGAATATGCCGTCAATGGCCAAGATGTAGCGATCGTCGTCAATATCTTCGCAGATGGTGCTGATCGCCGAGTTCACGCTGTAGTAATAATGCTGGCTAAAACCGTCCTGCTGGTTTTCCCAGGCGATGTGATAGCGGTGCTTGAGCTGCGGTGCCGGTGCCGGGTTGGTCAGGAATACCGAATGGGTGAATGCATTGCGCAGCAGCGCTTCGGTCAGCGGCTGTTCGGCCGTTTGCACCCCGAGTATGCATAACACATGCGGCCCCAGCACTGGGCCGATGGGTTGGTTGATGTAGGCTTCGTCAGAAGCGGCAGCGACTTGGTAGCCGTGTGTGCGTGCGCAATCGCTGATGTGATTCACGGCTTTGAATCGGTAGAACGGTTCCTGGATCGAGAACCTCAGGTTCCAAGTCGGACGGGTAATTTGGTCGGTGGCGTCACGTTTTAAATGCACATAGGACTTCAGGTTCCATGGCTCATCCAGCGTGATTTCAACCGCCTTGAGCTGGCAGGTTGGGGTGTCGTTACGGAAAACACCGTCTACAAAGCAGTAGTACAAGTCGTTGACGGGGTAGCTGTAGTTGAATTTGGCGGCTTCGCACGCCGAGTTGTTCTGGCAGCTATTGAGAATGTCTTTCTGAATGGCAGACGCGACCTTGCTGATGATGCTGGTGATTTCATTGGTGTTCCGGTCCAGCATCGGACTGCCGGAGCTGCCTGGGCGCAGACCGTTGCAGCGGTTGCGCAAGGCGCTGGGGAACACGCCGGGATGTTCGGCAAAACTGTTGAGGGTCGATTCCACGCAGGCGCTCATGCGTAGGCCCTTTTTCAGAAAGCCAGTCGGCGCTCCCACGTTGATCACCTCTCGATCCGATGTCTGACGCTGGGAGGCCAGCTTGAGTGGCATGATCGCCTTGGCCACCAGCACCGCCAGTGACGTATCCAGTTCGAGCACGGCCAGGTCAGTGCCCGCCATGCTGCTCCAATGCGCCGTCTTGACGGCGTAGGCGATACGCCGTTCGGGTGTGTCATGAAAGTAGTTGAAGGTCACGTCGGCGGTGAGCGCCTGGTGGACGCGCGCTGTACCGTAGCTGTAGAACACACAATGCCCGGCGGTCAGCACATAAGCCGGCCCGATGGCCTTACCTTGGCGATTGCGCGTGTCGAGCAGAACGGCATTGCAGGTCTGGCCTAAGGCGTTTTCCAGTGAACCGATGCCGGTCCATTGCGGATAACGGTGGTTTTTATTTTCAAGGGCCACAGACGGTGACTGCTCGGTAAGGCCCTCGGCCAGATCCCTGGCATGGCTGGGCCAGACAGTGCTGAGCAACAGGAAATAAAGGAAGATGCAGGCGGTGTGAGGAAGTGCCATAAGGGGCCTCGACAAGGAAGTCATTGATTGGCTGAAACTACTCAATCAGGCCAAGGCGGATGACATACAGGGCTACTGCGTGAGCCCTTGGCGGGATCCTCAGTCGCCGTTATGGCTGCTGGTGCTGGCGTCCTTACGCCAAACACCGTCTCGGGGATTTTCCGTTCGTCCAAAGTTCGGCACTCCCTGTTACACGCCTGCTCCAATGGTTAAGTGCGTATTTGTCGCGCTTTAGAGCGGAGAGACAGCTTGGAAATCAACGAGAACGCCCCAGGCAATATTTCACAGCAGGCAGTAACGCGTGGAACGGACAATGAGGCTGGTCATGATCCAAAGCGCGATGAGGATCATATCCCGCTGCCACCGGACGACGAGGCGCCCCTCGAGGAAGATATGTCGGACGTGGACGCTGCCGATTCAGTAGCCAGTGAGCATCCTGACAACTGAGCATCAATGGACCCGGCCAAGCGTCGGGTTTTCATTTAAATGTCAGCGCAAGATAATTACGTTATTGTCGGCGTGATGCACTTTTCCGAAAGGCCGAGAAGTTAAAGCAACCCAACTGCGGAGACGGATATGCGTGCCGAAGATGTTCTTGCCGACGACACAAACGAAGCAACATTTGAGGGAGTGACCGTACGTAAAGGGACGGTGGGTGCCTTTTTGGCAAACGTACGAGTTTGGAGTAACCCAGGCGCGAGCATGGATGATCAACTGCTAGCTGAGCGAGAAATTATTCAATCTCTGCCCGCTCTTAAGGCGATCGGGCTCCTCGACGTGTTTGAGCCTAAGGATTCCCGATTGCGTGAGTTGATCGCCAAGGCGGGCGCGCTACGGTGAGGGTATCCAGAGGGGGGCCACGCTGAGCAGCAAGAGGCCGGCTTTGCCTTGATGCGCCACGGTTGTTGCTGATTATGGCTTTCACAAGGTCCGCCTGTATGGGGGCCAGGCGTCGAGTGTTCGAATCCCTGCGTCCCGCTCTATTTCTGATCAAGCCCAACCTGAATAGGTTGGGCTTTTTCATGCCGGGAATAAATGTCTTCCCGCGTGAACAATCTTCACCGCGAATCACACCTGCTCATTAGTTACGCGCTAAGGAAATTTCCCACATCCAATGCCCGTACCCTGTTGTTAGTCTCCAACTCTTTGACCTGACTTCAAGGAGTTTCCTGATGATAAAACGTCTCGCCGCCGAGTTCTTCGGCACGTTCTGGCTGGTACTGGGCGGTTGCGGCAGTGCCGTGTTGGCGGCCGCATTCCCTGAGTTGGGCATTGGTTTTGCCGGTGTGGCATTGGCATTTGGCTTGACGGTATTAACCATGGCCTACGCGGTCGGGCATATTTCCGGTGGGCATTTCAATCCGGCGGTCACCTTGGGTTTGCTCGCCGCTGGGCGTATTGACGGCAAGGATGTGGTGCCCTACATCCTCACTCAGGTTCTGGGCGCGATTGCGGCGGCCGGCGTGCTGTACCTGATCGCCAGCGGCAAGGCCGGATTCGATGTGACTGCGGGGTTTGCCACCAATGGTTATGGCGAGCATTCACCCGGGGGCTTCTCGCTGCTTTCGGTAGTGGTCACCGAGTTTGTACTCACGGCGTTTTTCCTGTTGATCATCCTGGGCGTCACCGACAAAAAGGCGTCTGCCGGTTTTGCGCCGCTGGCCATCGGTTTTGCCCTGGTCTTGATTCACCTGATCAGTATTCCCGTGAGCAATACATCGGTTAACCCGGCGCGCAGTACTGGTGTGGCGTTGTTCCAGGGCGATTGGGCGATGGCTCAGTTGTGGGTGTTCTGGGTGGTGCCTTTGCTGGGTGGGCTGTTTGGCGGCCTCGTGCACCGTTTGGTGTTGGCGACGAAACCGTAGACAGTTTCACACTTCAGATCTCAACGGGCTTCGGGTCGCCATATCACCTTGCGCACCTCAATGGCCTTGGGCAGCAAGCGGTTCTGATAAAACAGATCCGCCGTGGCCTGTTGTGCGCCAATGATGCTGTCGTCAATCGGCAGCACTGGGCTATCGTTGCGTACCAGCAACGTTTCGGCGCTGGGCTTGGGCGGTTCGGCGCCGACGTTCAGCGCTTCAAGCATCTGCGGGCCGGCGGGGAATTCAATCCATTTCACCTCGGTTTGTGGGAAGCGTTTTTCCAGCAGGCCATGCTCCTTGGCGAGCACCAGGGCGATGGAGCCTTTCTGGTAGTCGATGCGCAAGGTTGATGGATTGGCCGCCCAGGCGGTCTGGGTCAGCAGCAGGGTGGGGATTTTCAGGCTCGGGTCTCCTTGAAGCGGTTGACCGGGCGCGCCAGGCCGAGGTTTTCGCGCAGTGTGGTGCCGCTGTATTCGCGCCGAAACAAGCCACGCCGCTGTAACTCGGGAACGACCAGGCGAGCAAAGTCCTCCAGCCCGCCCGGCAGGTGTGGCACCAGAATATTGAAGCCATCCGCCGCGCCTTCTTCGAACCAGCGCTGCAGCTCATCGGCGATCTGCACAGGCGTGCCGATCAGGCTGTAATGACCGCGTCCACCGGCAATGCGTCGGCCCAGTTGCGCCAGTGTCAGCTGTTCGCGCTGGGCCAGTTCGCTCAGCAGTTGCTGGCGGCTGCGTTGACCGCTGTCGGTCAAGGGTAGCTCGGGCAGCGCCCCATCCAGCGGGTAGCCGGACAGGTCGAAATTACCCAACATGCGCCCCAGCAACGCCACGCCTACCTCGGGTTCGACCAATGCTTGGAATCTTTCAAATTTCGCCTGGGCGCAGGCTTCGGTTTCCCCGACCACCACGAACACGCCCGGCATGATTTTCAGCGAATCGGCCTTGCGCCCGTATTGGCCCAGGCGCCCCTTGAGGTCGCGGTAAAACGCTTGGGCGTCGGCCAGCGAAGTCTGCGCGGTAAACACTACCTCGGCAGTCTGTGCCGCCAGTTCCCGCCCGGTGTGCGAAGAACCGGCCTGGACGATCACCGGCTGGCCCTGGGGCGAGCGCGCCACGTTCAGGGGGCCTTTGACCTGGAAATGCTCGCCCACGTGATCCAGTACATGGCGTTTATGCGGGTCGTAATAGCGGCCGCTGGCTTTGTCGCGCACGAAAGCATCGTCGTCCCAGCTGTCCCATAAACCCGTCACCACCTGGTGAAACTCCCGCGCGCGGCTGTAGCGTTCGGCGTGCCCCAGGTGCTCGTCGCGGCCGAAATTCAGTGCCTCGGCGGCGTTGTCCGAGGTCACCAGGTTCCAGCCCGCACGGCCACCGGACAGGTGATCCAGCGAAGCAAATTTGCGCGCCACATGGTAGGGCTCGTTGTAGCTGGTGGTAGCGGTCGCGATCAGGCCGATATGCTCGGTCACCGCACTGAGCGCCGAGAGCAGGGTGAGCGGCTCGAAATGATCCGAGCGCGCCATCTGGCTGGCGATCTCACCGGTGGCGGCGGCAATGCTGTCGGCCACGAACAGCGCGTCGAACCTGGCCGCTTCTGCTACCTGCGCCAAGTGCTTGTAGTGGGCGAAATCCAGCCCGGCATTCGCCGGTACATCGGGGTGGCGCCAGGCGGCCACGTGGTGCCCCGTAGCCATCAGGAATGCGCCAAGTTTGAGTTGACGGCTCATGCTAGAAATCCTTGCGCAGTTGCACGCCGAAGTAACGCTCATCGTCACGAGGCACGGCGCGGTAGATGTAGTTGCCGCCGCTGGCCAGCAGCGGTGAGTAGGATTTGTCGGCGAGGTTCTTCGCCAACAGCGCCACGCGCCAGCCATTGGTGTAGTCGGCCAGGGCCACGCTGGCGTTCCAGATGCCGTAGGCGCCTTGCTTGGTGTCCAGGTTCTGGCTGATGTCGTACTGCACTTCGCTCTGCCAGCTGTAGTCAGTGCCCAGTTCGATATCCAGGCCGTTATCCAGAGGGATGCTGTAGTCGGCGCGCACGTAGCTTTTCCAGTCCGGGCTGAACGGCAATGGCTTGCCATTGACGTTGCAGGTTGCTGCTGCGCCTGGCGGGCACGCGAACTGATCGATGCGCGCTCGGGTATAGGCCAGGGCACCGGAGAGCTTGAGTTGCTGGGTGGCTTGCAGGGCGTAATCGAGCTCGACGCCTTCGGTGCTGACGCTGCCGGCGTTGATCAGGCGCGTCACGACTTGGCCGGCGACGGTGTCGAAAAAGTTGGCCTGGTAGTTGTCGTAGTCACTGTGGAACACCGCCAGGTTGGTGGTCAGGCGGTTGTTCCAGGCAGTGGCCTTGATTCCGGCTTCCCAGGTATTGGAGGTCTCTGGCTTGAGCGCGTCGGTGTCGCGCGGCTGCATGTTGAAGAACACGTTATAGGCCGGGCCTTTGTAGCCACGCGAGTAGGTGAGGTAGCTGGTGATGTTGTCGCTGATGTCGTACTGCACACCCAGCCGACCGGACCAACCATCCTCGTCTACCGAACCTGAACTCGACGTCGCCGGTTGAATGCCGCTGACGGTAGTGGCAGAGGTGGACACGCGGCGATGGTCATACTTCAAGTCGTCATGGGTGTAACGCAACCCGGCGATGCCACGAAAACGCGAGGTGAAGTTGAGCGTGGTCTCGCCGAACGCCGCGTAGCTGTCGCTGGTGGTGCTGTAGTCGGCAATGCCTCGATCGACCCGCGTCGTGGTGGTGAGGGTGCGCTGATAGGTTTCCTCATCCTTGCCATGCATGTAGAACAGGCCACCGACGTATTCAAGGAACTCACCTTTTGGCGAGGCCAGGCGCAGCTCCTGGGAGTACTGGTCGAACGCCAGGTCGCCTTTGTCGGCGGTGCCGGGGAACACGGCGGTGACCGTGCCTAGGCGGTCGCCATCCTGATATTGAGTGTTGTCCCAACCGCGCCAGGCGGTGATCGAGGTGAGGGTGTAGTCGCCGAGGTTCCAGTCCAACTGCGCCGATAAACCCTTGTTGGTGTCTTCCACATGGCTGCGGGTATCGGTGTTGATATCGCGGTTGTCACTTGAGGCGCGTACCGGTCTCAAGGCATTGCTGAACGCCGGGCTCAGGGATTTGCTGACCACGCCATTGGGCGCGTCATCGTGGGATTGCATGTAGTCGGCGATCAGGGTCAGTTTCACGTCATCGTTGGGCGTGAATTCCAGCTTGCCGCGAATGCCCTTGTGGTTGTAACCGTTGACCTCCTGGCCGTTGTGGCGGTTATCGACGTTACCGTCGTAGCTGCCGAACAAAGTGCTGATCGAGCCCTTGAGCACCTCCGGCACCAGGCTGCCGCCGATGCCAAAGCGCGTGCGGCTTTCATTGCCGCTGTAGAACGACTGGTCGATAAAACCGTGGGTTTGGGCAGTCGGCGCCTTACTGGTGATATTCAGCACACCGGCCGACGCGTTCTTGCCGAACAGCGTGCCTTGCGGGCCACGCAGCACCTCGATGCGCTCCAAGTCCAACAGGTCGAGCGTGGCCTGGCCGGGGCGCGCATAGACCACCCCATCGATCACCGTAGCCACCGTTGGCTCAACGCCCGGCGAGGTTGAAATGGTACCCACGCCGCGCACGAACAATGACGTGTCCTTGTTCGAAGCGCCGGTGCGAAAGTTCAGCGACGGTACTTGCTGCGCGATGCTCGCCACCCCGTTGCGATTGTCACGCTCCAGTTGCTCTCCATCGAGCACCGAGACGGCCACCGGGACTTTTTGCAGCGATTCTTCGCGGCGGGTGGCGGTGACTGTCACGGATTGGAGCGTGGGTTCCTGCTCGTCAGCCGCAACAGCGCCGCAGACGGGCAAGGCGCAGAGGCCTGCCAGAAGCCACAAATGGGTGTGCCGTGGAAAGTTATGCATGCTGTGCCCGCTCGAAAAAATACCCTGGTCCGCTGCGGTTCTGCGACCGTCAGCGCCTGTGAAAATGTCTTGGGCATTCGCTCGAGCGAGTAGCAGACAATGCGCTGTGTTAGCGCTAACATCGGCATTATTGAAGGCGTCGGTTTAGAGCGTCAAATACTAAAAAATTAGTTTTATATTCCTTTTTTGAGGTTTTGCTGTGGATGAACACAAACCGCGTAAGCGCCGGGGCGCCGGCCGCGTCACCCTGAACACCGTGGCGTGCCAAGCCGGGGTGTCGGCCATTACGGTGTCGCGTTACTTCAACCAACCTGAACAGGTTTCACCCGAGCGCCGTGAACGTATCGCCCAGGTGGTCGCGCAGTTGGGGTATGTGCCGAACCTGGTGGCCGGTGGGTTGGCCTCCGCGCGCGGCAAAATCGTTGCGATGGTGACTCCGAATATCTCGGGGCCGATTTTTGCCAATACGCTGCAGGGGTTCAGCGACACCCTCAGTCGTCACGGCTACCAGCTGTTGCTGGCCTCCAGCTATTTCAGCATCGAGCAGGAGGAAAGCGCGGTGCGTGCCTTTCTCGGCTGGTCGCCGGCAGCGCTAGTGCTGACCAGCCGCTTTCACAGCCCTGGCACCGAGAAGATGATCGCCGAGGCAGATATACCGATCGTCGAAACCTGGGACTACGTGCCTGAACGCGCGCCGTTGCAAGTAGGTTTTTCTCATTATGAAGTGGGCGTCACCGCCGCGCGCTACTTGCATGGCAAGGGCTATCGGCGCATCGCCTTCGTACAAAACAGTGCAGTGGGCGACTTCAGCGCATTGGAGCGGCGCGATGGGTTTACCGCGACGCTCTGCGAGTTGGGTGTGCAGCCCTGGGTCTTTGTGCCGGACGCCGACCGCGCGCCCTTTGAAGCGGGCAAGCAGGCCATGGACGCGCTGATGGGGCAGGCGATCACGCCCGACGCAATTTTCTTCGCCAATGACAACCTCGCCGCCGGCGGTTTGCTGGCCGGTCAACGCGCCGGGCTGAACATCCCCCAGGACTGCGCCGTATTGGGTTTTGGCGACTACCCGTTTGCCCACATGTTGCTGCCCAGCCTCAGCACCCTCCAGCCACCCGCGTTGGAGATCGGTGTACTCGCTGCCACACGCGTCCTGCAAAGTCTGGGCGTATTAGCCACCGATGAGGAAGTTAAGCGCTTGAATCTTTTGCACTGTCAGTTAATTGAACGAGAGAGCACCTGAACAACCTTCAATATGGCTAATTGCAACTAGTGGCTATTGGCTGCTAACGCTCTAAATCAGTGCATTTGGCAATGTTTTGTATTTAATTACCCCTTCATCCGGAACTAGGGCTATAACTTCCAGTCGATACACCCGGCTAACGCCTGCCTGGGCTATGGCGAACTAATGGCATTGTTCGGTAGTTCTAAATAGCCATACTTTTCGCAACGTTAGATATTCCTCAATGATGTCGTCAGCGCCCATCGATGCTTGCAAGATGCAGATCCCGCACACCGACCAGGTGTGCGCGTGGCTGATGCAAAACGCCGGGCTCAAAACCGCCGATCTGGAACGCGCCCAGCGTTTATCCACTGAGCCTGGTGACCTGCTCGGTTTACTCACGCGCCTGGGCCTGGTGTCCGAAGTCGAACTGGCCCGCGCCTGGGCGGATTTGCTGAATGCGCCACTGCTGCTGGCCGACGCGGCGCCGCCGTTGCTCGACCCGCTTCCGGTGCTCACCGAGCGCTTTATGCGTCATTACCAGGTCGTGCCGATGGGTTGGCATCAGGGCGGGTTGCGCGTAATGGCCGCCAACCCGGCGCAGTGGTATCCGTTCCAGGCCCTGGCGTATGCCTGCGAGGTGCCGGTCTGGCTGGCCATCGGTTCGCGTAATGAAGTCGACACGCTGATCGAGCGCTATTACGGCCAGGGCCGTTCCGCCATGGGCAGCCTGATCGAAAACCTCGATGAGCAGGGCGGCGCCCTTGAAGACATCGAACACCTCAAGGATATGGCTTCCGAAGCGCCAGTGATTCGCCTGGTCAATCTGATCCTGCAGCGTGCGGTGGAACAGCGCGCTTCGGATATCCATATCGAACCCTTCGAAAACCAACTCAAGGTGCGCTACCGCATCGACGGCGTGCTGCACGACGCCGAAGCACCGCCTGCCAGTTCGTCGGCGGCGGTGATCTCGCGGGTGAAGATCATGGCGCGCCTGGACATTGCCGAACGGCGCCTGCCTCAGGACGGGCGCATCATGCTGCGCATCCAGGGCAAGGCGTTGGACCTGCGGGTGTCCACGGTACCCACCAGCTTTGGCGAGTCAGTGGTGATGCGCCTGTTAGACCGGCAAACCGTGCAATTCGATTTCCCCAGCCTGGGCTTCGATGGCCCGCGCCTGGCGGCCTTCCAGGATCTATTGACGCGGCCCCACGGCATCCTGTTGGTCACCGGGCCCACGGGCTCGGGCAAAACCACCACGCTCTATACCGCGTTGTCGCAGCTCAACACCGCAGAACGCAAGATCATCACCGTGGAAGACCCGGTGGAATACCAGCTTGAAGGGATTAACCAGATCCAGGTCAAGCCGGCCATCGGCCTGGACTTTGCCGGAGCGCTGCGCGCCATCGTGCGCCAGGACCCGGACGTGATCATGATCGGCGAAATCCGCGACCTGGAAACCTGCCGCATTGCCGTCCAATCCTCACTCACTGGCCATCTGGTCCTCTCGACCCTGCACACCAACAGTGCTGCGGCGAGTATCACGCGCTTGCTGGACATGGGCGTGGAAAGCTACCTGATTGCCTCCACGGTCAGCGGTATTCTCGCCCAGCGCCTGGTGCGGCGCCTGGACCCGGCCACGCGAGTAGCCTTCCAGGCCCCAGCGGAATTGATCAAGGAGCATGGCCTGGATCGCCTGACCGAGCAGCGTCCAATCCTGCTTTACCGCGGCGATTATCACGGCCGCAGCGCCCTCACTGAATTGTTGGTGATGAACGATGAGTTGCGTGGCTTGCTGATGGGCCACGCCGACGCCGCCAGCCTCGAACACGCCGCCCGCCGCGCCGGTTTGCGCACCTTGTATGAAGACGGTTTGCGCCAGGCCCTGGCCGGTGTCACCTCCCTGGAAGAAGTACTGCGCGTCACCCGTGGAGATGACGTGTGAGCCTGTTCAAGTTCCGCGCCCTGGACAGCCAGGGCGTGGCCCAGAGCGGTACGTTGCAGGCCATTGACCAGGCGGCCGCTGTCGCCGTCTTGCATCAGCGCGGGTGGTTGCTGCTGCACATCGAAACGGCCAGCGGCCCCTTGTTGCGCCAGGCACGCGGGCAGTTGAAGGGCGTAGCGCTGGTGAGTTTCACCCAGCAATTGGCCACGCTACTGGGCGCCGGCCAGCCCCTCGAACGCGCTTTAAACCTGTTGCTCAAGCAAGCCCGTCATCCCCAGGTGCGGGCCTTGATCGAGCGCATTCGCGATCAGGTCAAGGCCGGCAAACCGCTCTCGGCTGCGCTGGAGGAGGAGGGCGGCACGTTTTCCCCGCTGTACCTGAGCATGGTGCGCGCCGGTGAAGCCGGCGGGGCGCTGGAAGGCACCCTGCGCCAGCTCAGCGACTATCTGGAACGCAGCCAGTTGCTGCGCGGCGAGGTGATCAATGCGCTGATCTACCCGGCGTTCCTGGTGGTGGGTGTACTGGGTTCCCTGGCGCTGTTGCTGGCCTATGTCGTGCCGCAATTCGTGCCGATTTTTCAGGACCTGGGTGTACCGATTCCACTGATTACCCAGGTGATCCTGGGGCTTGGCGAGTTCCTCGGCGCTTATGGCCTGGTGCTGCTGGCCGGGTTGGTGATTAGTGGATTGATCCTGGCAGCGCGCGTGCGCGACCCCCTCCGCCGTGAGCGTTACGACCGTCACCTGCTGGGCATCCGCGTGATCGGCCCGCTGTTGCAACGGGTGCAAGCCGCCCGCCTGGCCCGCACCCTCGGTACGTTGCTCAGCAATGGCGTGGCGCTGTTGCCCGCGTTGGTGATCGCCAGGCAGGTCTGCAGCAACCGTGCGCTCCAGGCGCAAGTGGCGCTGGCCGCGCAACGGGTCAAGGGCGGCGGCACCCTGGCCGATGCGTTCGGCCGCCAGCCGCTGCTACCCGAGCTGGCGCTGCACATGATTGAAGTCGGTGAACAGGCCGGCGAACTGGACAGCATGCTGCTCAAGGTCGCCGACATCTTCGACGTCGAGGCCAAGCGCGCTATCGAACGCTTGCTCGCGGCAATGGTGCCGACCCTGACCGTGGTCATGGCGGTGCTGGTGGCGGTGATCATGCTCGCGATCATGCTGCCGCTGATGAGCCTCACCAGCCATATATGAATTTTCAAGGAGCAGAACCGATGAAAACCCGACACCGCCAAGGCGGCTTCACCCTTTTGGAAATGCTGGCGGTGATCGTGCTGCTGGGCATAGTCGCGACCATTGTGGTGCGCCAGGTCGGTGGCAATGTGGACAAGGGCAAGTACGGCGCGGGCAAGGCGCAACTGGCCAGTTTGAGCATGAAGATCGACAGCTACGCCCTGGACGTGGGGGCGCCGCCCAACAACCTGCAACAGCTGCTCGACAAGCCGGCCAGTGCTTCCAACTGGGCCGGCCCCTACGCCAAGCCTTCGGAGCTGAAAGACCCGTTCGGCCACGGGTTCGGCTATCGCTTCCCCGGTGAGCATGGCGCCTTCGACCTGATCTTCTACGGCCAGGACGGCCAACCCGGCGGCGAGGGCTACAGTGCCGACCTGGGCAACTGGGAATAACCCGCCCGTGGCCCAGCGAGGCTTTACCCTGCTGGAGATGCTGGTGGTCATTCTATTGATCGGCATTGCGGCGGGGTTGTTGGGGCTGGGTGTACGGCAAGGGCTACAGGTGGCGAAGGAGCGTCGGGTGGTCGCGCAGATGGTCGAGGCGCTGCGCGCCACGCGGGCGAGCGCGATCATCAGCGGCCAGGCGACGCACACTCGGTTTGACCTCCAGGGCCGCACGTTCCAGGCTCCAGGGCGCGCGTCACAGCAGTGGCCGGCGCAGGTGCAGGTGACCTTGCACGGTGCCGAACAGGCTGGGTCCGCCGTGGTGTTCTATCCCGACGGCAGTTCGACCGGCGGTAACCTGCTGCTGGCCAACGGCAGCCGGCGTTGGCGCATCGACATTGGCTGGCTTACCGGCAGTGTGCAGTCCAAGGCGCTGCCATGAAGCACCAGGCCGGTTTCACCTTGCTGGAAATGCTCGCCGCCCTGACGTTGATGGCGGTGTGCAGCAGCGTGTTGCTGGTTGCCTTCGGCCAGAGCGCGCGCGCCTTGTCCCAGGTGGCCCACAGCGACCGCCTCAGCCATGCCGCGCTCACGGTGCTGGACCAGGAAGCCGCCGGCCCGCTGACGGAGGGAACCCGCCAAGGCGAACTCGATGGTATCCATTGGCAACTGACCAGTACCCGCCAACAGCCGCACCTGTTTCGTCTCGACCTGAACGTGCGTGAAGGCGCGCATCAGGCGCACTTCAGCACCTTGAAGGTGCGCCTGTGAAGCGCCCTGAGCAGGGCTTCACGTTGCTGGAGGTGCTCGTGGTGCTCAGCTTGCTGTCGGTATTGTTGCTGCTGGTGAGCGCAGCGTTGCTGGGGGCCAATCGGGCGGTGGCCAAGGCCCAGGCCTACACCGTCAGCCTGGATGAAATACGCGCCGCCCAACAGTTTTTGCGCACCTCGATCAGCGAGGCGCTGCCGCTAAAGCTCACTGACGATGACAGCCAGGCCGAAGGTTTTTTTATCGGCACGCCTGAGCGTCTGCAGTTTGTGGCGACCTTGCCCGGTGTATTGGGCGGGGGTATCCAGCGCTTTACCCTGCAACGGGTCGGGCAGGATCTGCAGGTGGCTTTTTCGCAGAGGGACTCCCACGCCAACGCGCAGCGCGATGAGCCGCAGGTGCTTTTGCATGACGTCAAGGCGCTGCAGTTCAGCTATCGCGGTGTCTCGCCACTGGGCCAGCCCACCGACTGGTTGAGCTCGTGGCCCTGGCCCCGGCGCCTGCCCACAGCGGTGCGCATCGACGCCTCCGTCGACGGGCCGGTGCCATGGGTCGCCCAGGTGGTTGCGCTGCGCCTGAACCTGTCCAGCCCGAGCAGCGAAGAATGAAGTGCCAACGTGGTGCGGCCCTGTTGCTGGTGCTGTGGGTGCTGGCCCTGCTCAGCGTATTGCTGGGTGGTCTGGCCGGGTGGGTGCAACTGCAAAGTCGCCAGGCGCTGTGGCTGCGCCAGCACACCCAGACGCTGTTGGCCGCCCAGGCCGGTATCGCACAGGTCATGGCGCAAGGGCAGTGGGTGGCGGACGGGCGTTCTATTGCGCTGACCTTCGACGACGCCAGCTTACAGGTCAGTCTGCGCAGTGAGCGCGGCAAGCTGTACCTGGTCAACGCTGCCCCCCAAGACCTTACACGTCTGGCCCTGGCCTGCGGCGCTACACCGGTTCAGGCCCGGCAGTTGGCCAAGGCCCTTGAGACGCGGCGCCATCAGGGCCTGGCGCCGTTTCGGGTGCTGGAGGAAGTGCGTCAACTCCCCGGCATGACCCAGGCGCTCTACAGCCAACTACTGCCGCAAATCACCTTGTGGAGCGACCTCGACCGGCCCGCTCCGGCATTCGCCAGCCCCCTGATGCGCAAGGCGTTGAACCTGCCAAGTCAGAACGCCGAGGGCGCCGACCCCGGCCAGGTCGTGGAAATCGACAGCCGTGCCGAGCGCCCCGGCGGCTATCAGGCACGCTTGCGACTGACCCTTTTATTGAGCCCTGCGGAGGACAGCGCACAGCCCTATCGGGTGGTGCGGTGGCAAGAATGATTCAACTCGAACCGATTGCCCGCTATTGGCGCGGCAGCCTGCTGCAACAAGGCTGGCGCCTGTGGCTCACGGAGTTACGCGGCTGTGTGCCGAAGTGGCTGGCGTTCCAGGACCCGCCTGAGCAGGTTCATCACTGGCCGCTGACGGCACCGGTGGTCCCAGGCAATGCGCGCCAGGTGCTGATGCTTGCCCCCGACGCCGTGTTGCAGCAAAGGGTGCAACTGCCTCTGGCCGCCGCACGCAACCTCGTGGAGGTGGTTGGCTATGAACTGGACCGCTACACCCCGTTCAACGCCGAGCAGCTCTACTTCGTCGCCCGTCAGGAGCGGCGCACACCCAGCCACCTGGAGGTGAGGGTGGTGGCGATCCTGCGCGAGCGCCTTGACCAGGTCCTTACTGACTGCGCCGCCCTCGGCCTGTACCCGCACCGCGTGGATGTGGCGGGCCTGGGTATCGACCTGCTGCCCGCGCCGTTGCGCCCGCGTTCGCGTTCTGCCGGCAAGCAATTGCAGCGCAGCCTGCCGTGGTTGTGCGGCGCGTTGCTGATCGCGGCGATGCTGTTGTGGCTCAACGATCGCCAGCGGGTACTCGACAGCATGCACGCCACTGTTCAACAGCAAAAAGCCGAGGTCGCCCAGGTGCACGCCCTGCGCCAGCAACTGCTCAACACCCGTGGTGCGGCGCAGTACCTGTCCCAGCGCAAACGGGCACAACCCCCCCTGGCCGGGCTGCTGAATGACTTGACCAGCTGCCTGCCCGCCGACACCTGGCTCGACCAATTGGACGTCAAGGACGGCGAGGTGAGCTTTTCCGGCCAGAGTGCCAAGGCCAGTGGCTTGATCAGCCGCATCAAAGGCTGCCAGCGCTTGGACAACGCACAGTTCGAAGGGGTGATCCAACCCGACGCACGCACCGGCAAGGACCAGTTTGCCTTGCGTGCCCACTTACGCCAGGAGGCCGCCGATGCGCCGACCCCTCACACCCCGTGAACGCCGCGGCGCCGCCTTGTTGACCCTGGCTTTGGTGCTTGGCACGGCCTATTGGCTGTTGATCGACAGCTGGTTCGCCGGGCCGCTGCGGGCAATGGGTGAACAGGCCGAACAGTTGCGTGAACAACAGCAGCGCTATGCCAGCGTCATACGCCAGGGCGATGCCTTGCGCGAACAGCTGGCGCAAGCACAGCAAGACCCGGCCAGCAGCGCCAGCCTGTTGCCGGGGGACGACCCGGACGTGGTCGCCGCCGACCTGATGCAGCGTCTCGCCGACCTGATCAACAGCCACGCCAACCTCGGCGGCGGCTGCAACCTGACCCAGCGCAAGCCGATCACGCCCGAACAGGACGACAGCGAGCCCTATCGCCAGGTCAAGGTCAGCCTCACGCTCAATTGCGCCATCGAACCGCTGACCGCGATCCTGCATGGGCTGGAATATCAGCCGCCTTTTCTGTTCGTCGATGAACTGCATATTCGTCGCGACAAACAGGCGCCAGCCAGTGGCGGGGCAGGCAAGCTGGCGGTGCAACTCCTGGTGCGCGGCTACCTGCAACCGGCGCGGGTGGCACCATGATCGGCCCCTTGCGTCCTCTTGAATGGGGCTGGCTCGGCGTGGCCGGGCTCTTGGGGGTGTTGATGGCGATGATCCTCAGCAGCATCGGCGATGCTCCGCGGTGGTTACCCGATGCGCCGGTGCACGCGCCACCCTCGTTCCAGGTGCAGGCCGCTCCCACGCCGGCGTTGCAAGACCTTGCCGGCACCTGGCAAGCGCCGCTGTTCAGCCCGGATCGCCGCCCGGACCGGGAGGTGGGCAAAACCCAGGTGGCGAGCCTGGCCAACCTGACCCTCAGCGGCATCATGATCACCGGCAACCTGCAAATGGCCATGCTCAAGCAAACCGGTGGCCCAACGCTTACGGTGCGCTTGGGCCAGGCGTTGCCCAACGGCTGGCGCCTGGAACACCTGACCCCGCAATACGCCCGTTTTGCCCTGGACGGGCGCACCCAGACCCTGAGCCTCTACGGTAAGCGGTTACCTTTGATCTCACATCCCCGCGAGTCTCTCCCTTGATCGATATGCGCACTTCGCTGTTTTGCCTGGCTACCGCCGTCTCCCTGGGCGGCTGTGGATCTTTGCCCGACACCCTCGACCCGGACGACGACCTGCTGCACGAGGCCCTGCAGGGCACCGGCGCACAACGCCCGCCGCTTGAGGCGCCTGTGGCCGAAAGCCCTCCACCTGCCAGCCAAGCCCCGCCACAGCGCCAGTTGATTCGCGGCAATCAAGCGTTCGTGCGCCAGCCCGCCGCGCCTGCCAACGTGCCGGAGCAGGGTGGCGATATCGTGTTCAACTTCGCCGATCAGCCCATCGAGGCCGTGATCAACAGCGTGATGGGCGACCTGCTGCACGAGAACTACAGCATCGCCGAGGGCGTGAAGGGCACTGTCAGCTTCTCCACCTCCAAACCCGTGGACAAACAGCATGCGCTGTCGATTCTCGAAACCCTGCTGTCCTGGACCGACAACGCCATGATCAAGCAGGGCAACCGCTATGTGATCCTGCCGGCCAACCAGGCAGTGGCGGGCAAGCTGGTGCCGCAGATGCGCGTGGCGCAACCGGCCAGCGGCCTCTCGGCACGTCTGTTTTCACTGCGCTATATCTCGGCCACCGAGATGCAGAAATTGCTCAAGCCCTTCGCCCGTGAAAACGCTTTTTTGTTGGTGGACCCGGCGCGCAATGTCCTGAGCCTGGCCGGTACGCCCGACGAACTGGCCAACTACCAGGACACCATCGACACCTTCGACGTGGATTGGCTCAAGGGCATGTCGGTGGCGGTGTTCGGCCTGCAGCGCGCCTCGGTGGCCGAGCTGATGCCCGAGCTGCAAGCCATGTTCGGCGCGGACAGCGGTACTCCCCTGGCCGGCATGCTGCGGTTCTTGCCGGTCGAGCGCACCAACTCGGTGGTGGCGATTTCTTCCCAGCCCCAGTACCTCAGCGAAGTGGGCGACTGGATCCGCACCATCGACGAGGGCGGCGGCAACGAGCCGCAGATGTATGTGTACGACGTGCGCAATATGAAGGCCGCCGACCTCGCCAAGTACCTGCGGCAAATCTACGGCAATGGCGCGATCAAGGATGACGCCCCGGCGAAGGTAGCGCCGGGGTTGCGTACCACCACCTTGTCCTCGTCCACCAGCGCCGGTTTGCAGGCCAACGCGCCCGTGCCCGCAGCCGAAGAACCTGAATCCGAGCCTGCCGAAAGCACCCAGGCGCCGCCCACCAGCGACCTCGAAGCGGGCACGCGCATCACCGCGCAAAAGAGCAGCAACCAACTGCTGGTACGCACCCGCCCGGCGCAATGGAAAGAGATCGAAGCGGCGATCAAACGCCTCGACAACCCACCGCTGCAAGTGCAGATCGAGACCCGCATCCTGGAGGTCAAGCTCACCGGCGAACTGGACCTGGGCGTGCAGTGGTACCTGGGCCGCCTGGCCGGCAATTCCACCAGCACCACGGTGGCCAACGCCTCCGGCAGCCAAGGCGCCTTGGGCGGTGGCGGGGCAGGGCTGGGGGCGGCGGACTCGTTGTTCTACTCCTTCGTCAGCTCCAACCTGCAAGTGGCCCTGCACGCCCTGGAAACCAACGGCCGCACCCAGGTGCTGTCGGCGCCATCGCTGGTGGTGATGAACAATCAGCCAGCGCAGATCCAGGTGGGGGACAACATTCCCATCAGCCAGACCACCGTTAACACCGGAGACGCCGACACCACCTTGAGCAGTGTCGAATATGTGCAGACGGGGGTGATTCTGGATGTGGTGCCACGTATCAATCCGGGCGGGCTGGTGTACATGGATATCCAGCAACAGGTCAGTGATGCCCAGAACCCGGCGGGGAGCAGTGAGACGCCGGTGAACCCGCGCATTTCCACGCGCTCGGTGTCCACTCAGGTGGCGGTGCAGAGTGGCCAGACAGTATTGCTCGGCGGGTTGATCAAGCAGGACAACGCTGAGAGCGTCAGTGCCGTGCCTTACCTGGGGAAGATTCCGGGGTTGCGCTGGTTGTTTGGCAATACCGGCAAGTCCAAGGACCGCACGGAGCTGATTGTGCTGATTACGCCGAGGGTGATTACCAGCAGCAGCCAGGCGCGGCAGGTGACGGATGATTATCGCCAGCAGATGCAGCTGTTGCGCCCTGTTCAATGATCCTGGCTGCACCGAGTACCAATGTGTGGCTTGCCTGCGATGACGGCCTGCCAGCCGACGCCTGTCTACCTGACACCCCGCGATCAAAAATGTGGGAGCTGGCTTGCCTGCGATGACGGCCTGCCAGCCGACACCTATCTACTTGACACCCCGCGATCAAAAATGTGGGAGCTGGCTTGCCTGCGATGGCGGCCTGCTAGCCGACGCCTATCTACTTGACACCCCGCGATCAAAAATGTGGGAGCTGGCTTGCCTGCGATGGCGGCCTGCTAGCCGACGCCTATCTATCTGACACCCCGCAATCAAAATGTGGGAGCGGGCTTGCTCGCGAATGCGGCCTGACAGCCGATGCAGTTATACCGGGTGTATATCCATTCCTGCGGTAACGACCACTTAGGGTTCCGCTCTGACAGCGGGTCACTTTGGAAAAGAGCCCCAAAGTAACCAAAGGGCTCTTGCCCCACCACTCGGCACCTCGCTTGGGCTCGGTGTACCCGTAATCCGCCAGTGATTTGGGGGGCCGCCGCCACGCGCCATCCATGGCGCGGGGCGGCTAAACCGGCATCCCTGCCGGTTTACCCCCCAAATCCCTGTCGAATTCCGGCCAGCGTGGTTTGACGGGGCGCCTCAGATCAAGAGCAGATCAAGAGCCAGATCAAGAGCCAGATCAAGAGCCAGATCAAGAGCGGCTCGCTTCGCATCGTGGTTACCGTCGGTAGCTACCGTTGCGATGGGGGCGTGTCAGTAAATGAATTTTGACTGGCCCACAGTCATCGGTAGCACGCCCCTTCCCACATTTTGAGCGTGCTGCGCGCGCAGATTAAAAATCATTTTTATGAATAATTATTTTTATAAATAATGAAAGTACAGAATATTAGCTTATGCCCAAATAGCATTATATTTTTAATATCCATTCCGTTATGTTTGATCCCAACAGCCTACCCCTGACCTCGGATGGTACCCAGCGTGATTCAGATTCTGCGCGCCTGACCGGGTAATCATCCCGCCGCAGCAGAATCGTTGGACGGGAGCTCAACGTATGTTGCCACTTCAACCCCCTCGCTTGCCCCACACCTAGCCCAAGCCGCATCGCCCCTTTGATTACCGGCCACACCGCGCCAGGCGCGTGTCTGCCCGACTTTGCGATTTGGAAAAAGCTGGGAATGGATATGAAGCAAATTCTGCAACCTACTGCTGCCCTGACCCTGTCGCTGTTCGCCGCAGCAGCCCAGGCCCAGGATGACAGCACCTTGTCGACGGTCGTCGTGACCGGCAACCGTGGCGCCGAGCAGCGCACGGTCACCAGCAGCCCGGTGCCGATTGACGTGGTCAGCGCCCAGCAATTGCAAAACACCGGCAAGCCCGGGTTGATGGAAGCGTTGAGCGCGGTGATCCCTTCGCTGACCCTGCCGGAAAAAACCGGTTGGGACGCCAGCGGCATTGCCCGGGCACCGAACCTGCGGGGCTTGAGCGCCGCCGAAGTATTGGTGCTGGTCAACGGCAAGCGCCGCCACACCAGTGCCACCTTGAATATCAACGGCATCAACACCGGCGCGGCGCCAGCTGACCTGGACCTGATCCCCATCAGCGCCATCGACCATGTCGAAGTACTGCGCGATGGTGCGGCTGCCCAATACGGGTCCGACGCCATCGCCGGGGTGATCAACGTAATCCTCAAGGCCGACACCCGCGGCACTTCGGTGACCCACGCGGGCCTTGGCTACGACGGCAAGAAACAGACCGTGCAGCAAAGCCTCAACAAGGGCTTCGAAATCGGCAACGGCGGCATCGTGCAACTGGCCCTGGATGCGCGCAGCCAGAACGATGACAACAAGGCCAGCGCCAACGGCTACACCTATGAGCAAGCCTATGGCCTGGCGGGCAAGTCCACCTATGGCGGCTACGGCACGCCCAAGACCAACCTGCTGACCCTGGGCTACAACGCCGAGTTGCCGATCGACGACAGCCTCAGCCTCTACTCCTTTACCACCTACTCGCGACGCAAGGCCGAGCAGGGGCAGAACTTCCGCCTGCCGACCATTACCAACACCATCACCACCGGGCCCAACGGTTACCCGGCCGGGTACACCCCGACCTGGTACATCGACGAGGACGACTTCCAGGCGGCGTTCGGTGGCAAGGGCACTGTGGGCGAGTGGGACTGGGACTTGTCTACCACCTATGGGCGCAACGAAGCGGAGCAGGGCACCACCCACAACCAGAACCCTTCCCTGGGCGAAGTCACCCCGAACAGCTTCACCTCCGGCACCTGGATTTCCACCGAGCTGACCACCAACCTGGACTTCAAGCGTGGCTTCGACATCGGTCTGCAAAAGCCCTTGGACCTGTCCTACGGCTTCGAGCATCGGCGCGACACATACGAGGTGCAAGCCGGCGATTACGCGTCCTATGCCAATGGTGGTTACTGCGTGGCGCCGGGTAACTGCGCATCGTCCGGGGCACAGGTCACCAACGGTATTTCACCGGACGAAGAAAGCAGCGCGTCACGCAACAGCCTGGCCGGTTATGTGGATGTGGGTTTCAACCCCCTGCCGGACTGGTACGTCGGCACGGCGGTGCGTTATGAGCATTACAACGAGGGCGTAGGCGCCACCCGCAGCGGCAAGCTGACCACCCGCTACGACTTCACCCCGCAGTTCGCGGTGCGCGCCACGGTGAGCAATGGCTTTCGGGCGCCGTCCCTGGCCAACAGTCTGTTCAGTGCGCGCTCCACCACCTATGGCGTCGTCGATGGGGTGTATCAGTCGATCAACTATGGCGTGCTCCCCGTGGGTTCGGCGGCGGCCCAGGCGCTAGGCGCGCAGGCGTTGAGGCCCGAGCGCTCCACCAACTTCAGCCTGGGTTTTACGCTCACACCCACAGACCGCCTGAGCTTCACCGCCGACGCCTACGTGATCAACCTGCGTGACCGCATTACCCTCACCGGCACCTTGCTGGGCCCGGAAGTCACCCAGGTGCTGCAGAACAACGGCATCAACTCCACCTCCGGCGGCCAGTACTTTATCAACGGCGCTGACACTCGCACCAAGGGTCTGGATTTGGTCAGCAGCTACAACCAGGACCTGGGCGCGTTCGGCGCGCTGAAGTGGACCGCCGCGTTCAACTGGAACCAGACCCAAATCCTCAACTACAAAGAATCCACCCACATTCTCGGCACGTCCTACGACCTGATGGACCGCCAGGCGCGCAACCTGATCACCGGTGTGCAACCCAACACCAAGCTGATCCTGGGCGGCGACTGGAGTATCGAACGCTTCAACCTCAACCTGGCCCTGACCCGCTACGGCTCGTACAAGGAAGTGAACTCATCGGCCAATCGTGACCTGGACCGGGTCTACAACGCCCGCTGGATTACCGACCTCGACCTTGGCTACAGCCTCACCAAAGACCTGAACATCGCCATCGGCGCCAAGAACCTGTTCGACCTCTATCCCAAGAAACAAGGGGTGCCGAGCAGCACCATGGTTGCCAGCTACGGCACCTATTCGCCCTACGGTTTTACCGGCGGGTATTACTACACCCGGCTGACTTACGCCTTCTGAGGCCTGCGAGGAAAAGAACATGCCCATTGTCGCCAAACCCTATGACCTGCTGGATGAAGTCAGCGCCCAACCGCTGCGCCAGCGCCGTGCCGCCACGCCGATCAAGGCGTTGCGGGTGGTGCCGGCCCGGCACCCCTGGCGCTGGGCCGGGTCGATTTTCGCCGCGCTGGTATTACTCGCCATCGTGCACTCCCTGGCCACCAACCCGCGCTGGGAATGGGGGGTGTTCGGCCAGTGGTTCTTTTCGCCCTCGGTGCTGCGCGGGTTGGGCCAGACGTTGCTGCTGACGCTGCTGAGCACAGTGTTCAGCATCCTGCTGGGTACCGCGCTGGCCCTGGCGCGGCTGTCGGGTTCGCCGTTGCTGGCGGCGTTGGCCTGGGGCTATATCTGGTTTTTCCGGTCGATGCCGGCACTGCTGGTGCTGATCATCCTCTACAACTTTGCCTACCTGTACGACCACATCGTGCTAGGCGTGCCGTTCACCGACCTGGTGTTCGCCGAGTGGTCGACGGTGGATGTGCTCAGCCAATTTACCGTGGCCGTCCTGGGCTTGAGCCTGATGCAGGCGGCCTACGCGGCGGAGATCATTCGCGGTGGGCTGATTGGCGTGGATGCCGGCCAGCATGAGGCGGCGGCGGCCTTGGGGCTGCCGGCCTCTCGACGCATCTTCCGGATCATCCTGCCCCAAGCGCTGCGCTCGATCTTGCCGTCGGGGTTCAACGAAATCATCGGCCTGGTCAAGGGCACCTCGATTGTCTACGTACTGGCCTTGCCCGAGCTGTTCTACACCGTGCAGGTCATCTACAACCGCACCCAGGCGGTGATCCCGTTGCTGATCGTCGCCACGGTCTGGTACCTGATCATCACCACCGTGCTCACCAGCGCCCAGTACTACGTCGAGCGCCACTTCGCCCGGGGCACCGCGCGGGTACTGCCACCCACGCCGTTGCAGCGCGTGCGCCGCTGGTTCAAGGAGAAGGCCCATGCCTGAAGCACGCGCCGGGCGCATTCAGATCCAGGGCGTGGGCAAGCGCTTTGGCAACCAGCAGGTACTCGATCATATCGACCTGAGCATTGACCCTGGGAAGGTCACGGTGATCCTCGGGCCGTCCGGCTCGGGCAAGTCCACCTTGCTGCGCACCATCAACCACTTGGAGAAGATCGACAGCGGGCATATCACCATCGACGGTGAATACGTCGGATATCGGCGCAAAGGCGACCTGCTTTTTGAACTCACCGAACGCGAGATTCTCAAGCGCCGTATCGACGTGGGCTTCGTGTTCCAGAACTTCAACCTGTTTCCCCACCTCACCGCCTGGGAAAACATCGCCGAAGCGCCCCTGGCGCACAAGCGCTGGAGCCGGGTGCAGGCCCGTGACAAGGCCGATGAATTACTCGCCAAGGTCGGCCTGGCGGACAAGGCCGACGCCTACCCGCGTCAGCTCTCCGGCGGCCAACAGCAACGCGTCGCCATCGCCCGGGCCTTGGCGCTCGACCCCAAAGTGCTGCTGTTCGACGAGCCCACTTCGGCCCTCGACCCGGAACTGGTGGGCGAGGTGCTGGACGTGATCAAGGGCCTGACCCAACTGGGCGTGACCCTGGTGATCGTCACCCATGAGATCGGCTTTGCCCGCGAAGTGGCCGACCACGTGGTGTTCCTCTGCGACGGCCAACTGATCGAAGAAGGCCCGCCCGAACAGATCTTGCGCCAACCCCGACATCCCCGCACCCAGGCCTTTCTCGGCAAAGTGCTTTAGTTCAAGGAGTGACTGCCCATGTTTATCACCACTGCCCGTGTCGTCCTGTTGGCGCTTGCTGGCGCCACTGCCCACAGCGCATTTGCCGTGCAACAGGTCGACCTCAGCCCCGACCGCCCGCGCATCCATGCGCCACGCAATGAAGCGGCCATTGCGCAGATCCCGCCCGGCTTCAAGTTCGCCCAGCCGGGCAAGTTCACCGTCGCCGTGTCAGGCGTAGCCGGGCCACCGCTGGCGCTGCTGGCCAGTGACGACAAGACCACCATCGGCAGCGAGGCCGACACCGCCCAACTGGTGGCCGACAGCCTTGGCCTGCAACTCAACGTGGTGCAGACCAGTTGGGAAGACTGGCCCCTGGGCGTCAGCTCGGGCAAATACGACGCGGTGATCAGCAACGTCACCGTGACCGAGGCGCGCAAAAAGCGTTTCGACTTCGCCACCTACCGCCAGGATGTGCTCGGGTTTTACGTCAAGAGCACCAGCAAGATCAGTGAGATCAAGCAGGCGGCGGACATTGCCGGGCTGAAGATCATCGTCGGCTCCGGCACCAACCAGGAAAAAGTCCTGCTGGCCTGGAACGAGGCCAATGAGAAAGCCGGCCTCAAACCTGCGTTGTTGCAGTACTTCGACGACCAGGCCGCCGCACAACTGGCGGTGCAGTCGGGGCGCAGTGACGCACTGTTCGGGCCGAACTCGGTGTACGCCTATTCGGCGGCGATCACCGGCGGCATCAAGCGCGTCGGCACCGTCAACGGTGGTTGGCCGTTGCAGGCCGATATCGCGGTGACCACGCGCAAGGACAACGGCCTGGTCAAACCGATTCACACCGCCCTGCAAGGTGCGATTGCCGGGGGGCAATACGCACAGGTGCTGCAACGTTGGGGCCTGGATGTGGAACGGGTCGACCAGTCGCTGATCAACCCGCCTGGGCTGCCGGATTAAGGAGGCACAGACATGGGACTGACACGACGTGAAGCGCTGTCGAGTATCGCGGCGGTGGGCGGTGAGAAAGCGGTCAAGGACGCACTGGCAGTGTTGGGCCTGGGCCCATCGTCACACCGTCGGCCGCAACCGCTGAAACTCAAGGATGGTCTGGGGCAAGGCACCCGCGTGCTGGTGCTGGGCGCCGGGATTGCCGGCCTGGTCACTGCGCTGGAGTTGACGCGCGCCGGCTTCAGTGTGCAGGTGCTGGAGGCCCGCGAGCGCGTGGGTGGCCGCACCTGGACCCTGCGTAACGGCGACCGCGTGGACTATAAGGACGGTCGCTCGCAGACGGTGGGGTTTGACCCAGGCCAGTATTTCAACGCCGGGCCGGCGCGCATCCCCAGCCAGCACCGCACAATCCTCGACTATTGCAGTGAACTGGGCGTGCCCCTGGAAGTGCTGGTCAACAGCAGTCATGGTGCCCAGGTGCGACCGGACTTGAGCCAGGCAGCGTTCAGCGTCGGCCAGGCGCTCAACGATACGCGCGGGCATTTATCCGGCTTGTTGGCCAAGGCGGTGCAACGCGATGCCCTTGACGATGTGCTGAGTGGCGAAGAGCGCACGCGCCTGCTGGCTTTTTTGCAGGTCTATGGCGACCTGTCCCAGGCGTTGGCGTTTGAGGGCACCCTGCGTTCGGGGCACCTCGAATCCGCCGCTCACCCTGGTGCCTTGCCTGCTCGCCGCAGCCCGTTGACGTTAGAGCGGTTGCTGCACCCGGAACTCTGGGGGGCTTTGCTGCACACCGAGTTCCCGGAATTTTCGGCCACCATGTTCCAGCCGGTGGGCGGCATGGACCGCATCACCGAGGCCTTCTACCGACGCGTGCAGGAGCAGGTGCAACTGGGCGCCCAGGTGCGGCAGATCCGCCAGTTGGAGGACGGCGTGGCGGTGACCTACCACGACCAGCACAGTGGCCGTGAACAGGTGGTGCGTGGCGACTTTCTGGTCTCCACCTTGCCACTGCCCCTGCTGGCCAAGCTTGATACCGACTTCAGCGCGCCGGTCAAGGCGGCCCTGCTCAGCACCCGCAGCGACCAGGCAACCAAGGTGGCCTGGCAATCCCCGCGCTTTTGGGAGACCGACTACCGCACCTACGGCGGCTTGTCGTGGATCGAGCACCCGACGCGCCTGCTGTGGTACCCCAGCAACGACCTCAACACTCGCGAAGGCGTGCTGGTGGCCGGTTACGTGACCGGCGAGGGCGCCGACGTGTTTGGCGGTCAGCCCCTCGATCAGCAGTACGCCGCTTCCCGGCAAGCCGTGGAGCTGTTGCATCCAGGTTATTCCAGGCATTTGCGTAATCCACTGGCGGTGTCCTGGGAGCAGATCCCCTACAGCGAAGGCCCGTGGTTGCAACGCGAACACTTCCCCGCCCAAGCCCACGCCTTGCTTGAACAGCCCCATGGCCGGGTGTACTTCGCCGGCGACGGTCTGGTGCAGAGCGGCGTGGGTATCTGGCAGGAATCGGCAGCCAACTCGGCGCGCCATGTGGTCGCGCAACTGGCCGAGCGCATCACCCAACAACACCAACTCGCGGCGTTGGCCGCATCCTGAGGAGCCACACCATGAGTGACAGCATCCAACGCACCAGCGTCGGCGAATTCCCTATCTCGCAAACCGTCACCGTGCCGGCCTCGGCCAGCCTGGTGTTTGTCAGCGGCACGCTACCGGACCCCGCTGACCCGAAGGTGCCTGGTGTATATGGCGACACCGAAGTGCAGAGCGTTTCAGTGTTCAACAAACTGCGCCAGATCCTGCGCCAACATGACCTGGACCTGGGCGACATCGTGCAGTTACGGGTGTTTCTGGTCGGCGCTGAAGAGACCGGTGGCAAGCTGGATTTTGCCGGGTTGCAGCGCGGCTATACCCAGTTCTTTGGCACGGTGGACCAACCGAACAAGCCGGCGCGCACCGCGTTGCAAGTAGTGGCGTTGCCGTTGCCGGGGGCGTTGGTGGAGGTGGAGGCGATTGCGGCCAGGAACCTTTGATCCTCAAGACTGTGCTTTTTGAGGGCTCGATGAGGTCTGCGCATGTGTGTCATCACTCGGCTCTTTGGATGACAAATGCTCTGTAAATGGCTTGCTCTGCTCCGCAAGATTGATTTTCTTATTTGAAGCAGAGCTTTGCTCATGTCGGGCAGCCAATGCATGCAGGCTGGCGAGTTTGTTCATGAGTTTTGGACAGTTCGTCTGAAGTGCGTCAACCGCGCCTTGCGAGTCCCTATAAAGCATAAGTGTGGTAAGTGAAAAGGACAGCGACATTGACGCCATGTACAGCGTTCCGAGCATTTCATGTCCGTTGGTTTTAAGGACACTGCATGCATAAAGAATGAATAGCGAAGCAAATATGGCCGCGGACACGGAAAAAGCTTTGATGACGCCCCATATCAGAAATGTCAGGCTACCTTCAATAAAAATCACCGGAGACGCGCAGCCTATGAATCCACAAATTATGTAGTTCAGCACTTGGGGTATTAAGATGATGCCCACGATCACCAGCAAGATCATCAAGTCCTTTTCAAGGTCAAGCATTACAGTCAATAGGCGACTGAGGAATGATCCAATCGGCCCTTGGAATGTACCATTGCTGATTGCGCCCGTTATGAATGCGTACGTCGCTAACGCGAGGGTAATGACCATCGTTAGGGAAAATAGATAGAAGGTGACTCTTAGATCATCACCATATTTTTTGCGTAATTGGACGATCGCCACTCCGCTGAGAAAAGCGAATGCCATAAACGAAAGTATAAGCAGACCGATAATTTTGATGGTCATTTTGGTGGACTTCCTGTCAAGTAAAAGTGTCCTTGCTGGTGCGCTGCTCGTGAGCAGTCACTCAAAAACGTTCTTATCCTACCAAGGCTACTCTTGCATGAGCAGTGCGCTCTGCTTGAGCCTGCGTTTCTGCGCAAACGGCAAGCTCTCATCATCCCCATACGGTGCGCTGTACCAGTTGCCGTAGCTCGGGTTGGGCAGCAGGAACCAACGCTGGCCTAGCCAATTCACATAGGGTTCGACGGCCTTGCGTTGTGCATCCAGGGTGTTGTGTTCGGCTTGCACGAAATCTCCCAGCGAGTCACCGGCCATCAACAGCACGCGGGCATGGCTGGCGACCCACTGGCGGCGGCACTGCTTGCCGTAGCCTGCGCTTTCGCAGTGGCCGGTGGGGGTGCTGGCCGCCAGGATCTGTGCGTCGCTCTCAATCGGAAAGCCGCGCAAACGCAGGTTTTTGGCGGTGGCCGCGACCTGGCTGTGCTCGCGGTTGGTGAGGTAGTACACCTTGACACCTTTTTGTCTGGCCGCTTGCAGGAACGCCACGGAACCCGGCAGCGCCTGAGCCTTGGCCTGCTCGACCCAGGTATTCCAGCGATCGTAGGAATAGACCTGATTGTTGATGATGTCGCGAGCGTTGAGCGGCACGTTGTCCAACAGGGTCTCGTCGATATCCACGATTACCGCCGGCGGCAGACCGGTCAGCTTGCGCGCAGGCAAAGGCAGTGCGTCCCAGTTGGGGTCGGCCAGCGCTATATCGAGTTGGCGGGTAGCGTTGGCGAAGAGCTGGCGGTAGATCAGTTCGTGCTCGATGGACGTTTGGGTCCAGAGCACGGCGTCGAGTTGATCGTTGGCCAGGGGTGTTTGCTGGCAGCCTGCCAGGGCGGCGGTCAGCAGGCAGGCACTGGCGAGGAACAGGTTACGCATGGGCAAATCTCGCAGAGGATGGGTGCGTCGTCGGCACAGTAGCGCATTCCCCCGCACAATCAAGGCGTACACACCAGTGCCTGGCGCTCGTAGTTCAGCGCCTTGTTCTGCGGTGGCAACGTATAGGCGGCACGACAATGCTGCTCACCCCACTTGATGATCAGTGTGCCCTGATCCTCTTCCACCAGCGCCAGGGCATTACCATTGGGATCGGCAATCGCCAACTGTTTGCCATTGGCGTCTTCCAGTGAGGCACCAAACGACAGCGGTTGATGCTCTGCATCAAACAACTCAAACAACACCCGCCGCCCG
The DNA here is from genome assembly GCF_036346515.1 of Pseudomonas sp. AM4(2022). Lineage (NCBI taxonomy): Bacteria > Pseudomonadati > Pseudomonadota > Gammaproteobacteria > Pseudomonadales > Pseudomonadaceae > Pseudomonas > Pseudomonas sp. AM4(2022). The sequence goes on along the minus strand of NZ_JAOTNW010000008.1, from coordinate 115,233 downwards.
GTGGTGCCGCTGTAATGCGCCACCACGATGGCGCCACGGCGCGGCACCAGTTGCTGGGTGGCGTTGGTGATTTCCACGTCGCCACCCAGATCGCGAGTGTCCAGGCTGATCCAGTTGACCCGGTAGGGTTGCGCAGTGGGCACCACCGCATAGCCGTTGTAGCCGGTTTCCACCCCGCTGTAGCTGCTGATCTTGGCTCCAGCGACGCCTGGTACTTCGGCGAGGGCGAAGGTCTCGCTGACCGTCTGCCCCAGGTTGACGCCACCCGCATGAGCCACCACGGAGCCTGCGAGGTTGAAGTTCTGTGAGTTGTAGCCCTGGCCCTGGCTGTAACCGAGGCTGACGTCTGCCACGGCGGTGCGACTGTTGATGTTCACCGAGCCTGAGTCGCCGCTGGTGTCACTGTGGCCGGCCTGCACCGAATAGAAAGTGTCGCTGGTGTCGGCCACGTAGCCATTGATGCCCGCTTGGGTGGTGGTGTCACCGCGTTGGTGGCTGGTGGTGACAAACGCCCGTGGCGCGCGGGCCTGACTGCCCAGTGGGAAAGACACCGACAGGTTCACCTGCGTGTCGCTGCTCGGCTCGCCCCAGGTGACGATCTGCTTGGTGCGCGTCACGCCAAGATTGTAGCTCAGATCGCCCCAGTTGCCGGTGTAGCCCGCGGAAAAGCTCTGGGAACCGCCGCGATTCCAGTAGCGTTGGTCGCTGGCGTTCACATACAGGCTGCCAAATTCGCTGTTGCGCCCGAGGCTCTGGTTGATGGTCAGGTCGGTGCGGGTTTTCGAGTGGCCGGTGCGTACGCGCAGGTCTTCGCTGCTGTCTTCCACATGGTCGGTGAGGGTGCGATAGCCCTCGGTAGAGTAACGGTAGGCGGCCAGGGTGAAGTTGGTATCGGTGCCGGCAAAGGTCTTGGCGTACAAGGCGCGCACGCTGCTGCCCTGGGACGTACGCCCCTGAGCCTTGCTGGACGAGTGGGTGGTATCCAGGGAGAACGCACCGAAGGCAGTGTTCCTGCCGGCGCCGATCGACAGTGCGCTGTAGTCCTCACTGGCTTGCACACCGACAATCCCACTGAGGTTGCTGGTCAAGCCATAAGCCAGCGTACCGCTGAGAAAGCGCGGGCTTGCCAGGCCATCGGCATTGCTTTTGAACGTGCCCGCCGAGACGCTGTATTTCACCTGGCCTTCGCGCACCATGATCGGCAGGCTGGAGAACGCCTGCATCGTCACCCGCCGCGTGCCGTCGGCTTCGATCACGGTGATTTGCAGGTCACCGTTGGAGCCGCTGGGGTAGATATCGTTGATCTCGAATGGCCCCGGCGCGACGTTGGCGGTATAGAGGATGTAGTCGTTCTGGCGGATTTCCACCGTCGCGTTGGTCTGCGCGACTCCACGGATTACGGGTGCATAGCCGCGCTCGCTGTCGGCGCGCATGCCATCATCCGAGGCGAGCTTGACCCCGCGATAGCGCACGCTGTCGAACAGGTCGGTGTCGGAGAAAATCTCACCGGCGCTGAACTGGCCCCTGATCGCGGTGACGTCATGCTGCAAGTAAGTGCGGTTGCTGGTAAAGGTGTTCGAGCGATCGGTGCCGCCGCTCAGGTTCGACTCGTTGCGCAGGCGCCAGGCCCCCAGGTTGATGCCGTTGCGCAGGCCCAGGTTATTGGCGATGCGGGTCTTGTAGTCGCCGGCGGTGCGGCTGCTGTTGAGCTGGTAGTTGATGAAGGCGGCGGACACACCGTCGTCCCACAACTGTGGGTCGACATACCCGCGCAGGCCGCGCTGCATCGCTACCTGCGGAATACTCGCGAGCAGGCGCAGACGGCTGCTGTCGTAGCGCACGCTGGCGTCTTCGATCATGTCGGCAAGGGCGTAGCAGTCCTGCGGCTGCTGCGGGTCAAGTTTGCCCTCGGCCTGCAATCGGTGCAGGTCGATACCCAGTTGCTTGAGCAGGTCGAGGGTCAGGCAGGCTTCGACGCGGCCGTTTTTAGGGTTGCGCTTGAAGTCGATATCACGCCGGCCCACCAGCACTTCGTTGCTGTACAAATCGACGCGGTAATTGCCCGGCAGCACGCTGTTGGCCGAGAGCAATTGCTGCAGGTCCACCGGCGACTGCGAGCCTTGCAGGAAGGTGGTGTTGAAGGTTTGCGCAGCGTCATCGGCCATGGCCAGGCTGGGCAAGCTGGCAGCAATCGCCAGCGACAGCGTCTTCAACTTCAGTACGCCACGTGCGGGCCTGTTGCTGGAAAGAAAAGACATGCGAAGACCTATGACATCCCTGATTGACGGACAGCCGGGCACGCAAACACGCACGCGAAGTGAGCCTGTGGGTTAGCGAAAGTGCTTAGGGGTTGAGGCGCGATTCAGTCGCATGCGCCGGTAGCGCAGTGCCGCTGGTCAGCGGCGCGCTGTAGTGATTCTGCGCGCCGTAGTCATTGATGCTGGAAAACGACAACTGCACCGGCCCACTGGCAACTGGAGCACTGAGCGCAAACTGTTTTTGCTCGCCGGGCGCGATCATGGTGGAGTCGCTGGCCAATACCGCCTGTACTTTGATGTCGGCCATGGACACGTGGTACAGCGTCGGGTTTTTCACCTGCAACAGGGTTTGGCTGCCGTGTTTGGCCAGCGTCCATTCAAGCTGCGCAGGGGCTTGCAGCGCGCTGCCGGTAAGACCGGCAGGGCGGTAGAAAATCTTGATGCGTTGGCGGATGGCCAACTGCAAGGTGTTCTCGGCCTCGCTGGCCTTGGGGATTTCCTGCACATTGAGCCACACCACCGACTCGCGGTCCGTGGGCATGCCGGTGCCTTCATACAGAATGCGCAGCAGTTGTTGTTCCTTGGCGAATACCCGTGCCAGTGGCGGGGTGACGGCAAACGGCGCGCGGCTGGCGCTGGCGTCGTTCATGTCGACCCAGGATTGAATCAATACATCCTGGTTACCGTTACGCACGGTAATGTTGGCTTCCTTGTGGTCACCGTCAAACACGATACGGGTGGCATTCAATGAAATGCTGGCGGCGGCCTGGGTAGCCATGAGCAAGCCCAGCAGCCCCAGACATGCGGCGATAGAACGAGGCGGCATGACGGTTATCCGGTGTAATCAGAAGACAATGGCGAGGCCGGAAGGCCTCGCGCGTTCGGTGCCCGGGGCGCCGAATTATTCGTATTGCAGGATGAACGGCAGGGTGGCGTCACCGCGACCGGCGGTCGACGAACCAGCCGCTGCGGTAGTGACGTAGGCGGCCGCGAAGCTCAGGGTGGCGTCGCCGCCTTCAGTGCCAGCACCGTGCATGGTGCTTTCAATACGTGCGGTGCTTGGCGAGCTGAGGTCAATCAGACCGCCCTTGCTGTCGAGCAGGGCAATACCGACGTTTTGTGCAGTGGCCGAACCCGGGTTCAGGGCCAGTACTTTTTTGCCGGTGACCAGGCCCGAACCGCCGTTGTTGGCGTCAAAGATCATGGCGACCTTGGTGCCCTGGTTGCAGTTGACGTTCAGGTTGAAGTCTTTGGCGGTCACACGACCTGCGGTTGGGTTTTCCGCGGTGCCCATGTCCTTGATCGAAACGTTGCCCATGTCCACCGAAATGGTGCGGTCGGAGTTGGCGCCGTCCACCGAGCACGCGTCGTTGTTGATCACGCCGGTGAAGGTGATTTTGCCGCTGCCGCCCAGGGTTGGCGTAGGAGCAGGATCCACGGCAAATGCACTGCCGGAAGCGGCGATAATGGCCGAGGCGATCACAGCCAGGGAAAACTTCTTCATGATGATGTCCGTAAGTGTTAGTTGAAAAGTTTGCTGTTGTTGAACTGCGAGCAAAGAGTAGGCGACGAGGCGGCGGGAGCGAATAAGACGATTCTTATAAGCGCTGGGGTGGGCAGGTTATTTGTGCTGTTGCAGCGGTTAAAGGCTTGAAAATAAAGGGCAAAGCCATTGTCCAGGAATGGCTTGCAAGTGATGCGTTAGTTGAAAATGTTACGTTCCAGGCAATAAGCAAGTAGATCCTGGTCGCTGCTGACTTCAAGTTTGCGCATGGCCGATATCTTTTGTGCGCTGATGGTCTTTGAACTTCGGTTCTGGCGGCGCGCAATGTCACTCACGCTCATGCCGGAAATAAACAGGCGCAGGATCTCGAACTCTTTGGGCGACAAACTGGTAAAGCGCTCGTCAATTGCCGTGAGGGTCTCTATTACCGAGGTCTTTGGCGGCTCCAGGCTGCGATAGTCGCTGTCCTGGGCGATCGCCTTGAGTGCCAGTTGAATCTCGGTATGCAACTGGCTTTTCTGGATGATGCCGACCACGCCCAGCTCTTGCAGGCGGGTGAGGATCAGGTGGTTGGAGATCATGGTCAGGATCAGGATCTGTACCTGCGGGAAGTGTCGTTTCAGGTACTCCACCAGCTTCAGGCCATCGCCATAAGGCGAGTCGCCCGGCATGTTGTAGTCGGTAATCACGATGTCAGCGCCTTGATGCTGCAACAGCTCGATCAGGCCGGCCGAACACACGGCCTCGCCGATGACTTGAAAACGCATGTCACGCTCTACCAGTTCGCGAACGCCAAGCAACACGATCGGGTGATCGTCCGCGATTACCACATTGAATTTTTTCATAAAGGGCCGTCCGTAGTGCCAGTTCAAGTGAGTGAAGAGTGCCCGGGCTGGAGAGTCTCCAGAACGGCCGACAGACGCTGCATCACAGTCTTCACCTTGAGCTCAAGCGTTGTGTCGAGGCTGCCGCGGTTAAGTGCGCTTTCCAGTTCGATGCAGGCCTGGGCCAGGCTGAGCGCCTGCACTGCGCCCAGGGCCCCAGCGATCGAGTGCAGCAATTGGCCGAGGCCGCGGGCATCACGCTGGACCAGGGCCACGCCGATGCGCTGCACATCCTGCTGCACGCTGCTGATGAACAGCGGGCGCATCTTGTCCGACAGTTGCACGCGGTCGTCGAATACCTGGGCGTCAGGCTCAACCGGCGACTTGATCTTGCACAGTTTGATCAACTGGTCGCGCAGGGTCTGCAGGCTCAAGGGCTTGACGATCCAGGCGTTCATGCCCACTGCCAGGCAACGTACGCCTTCCTCGCGCATTGCATTGGCGGTCACGCCGACAATCGGCAACTGTGGATCATGCTCACGCAAGGTCCTGGCCAGTTCATAGCCATTCATCAACGGCATATTCACGTCGGTCAGCACCAGGTCGAAGGCCTCCGGTTGCCATAACTGCAACGCCTGTTCACCGTTGGCGGCCAGGCTCACCGAGCAACCGAGCGCCTCCAGTTGCTCCTTGATGATCGCCTGGTTGACCGGGTTGTCCTCGGCCACCAGGATGCGCAGCTCCAGCCGTCCGGCGCTTTGTGGCCGGGTCGCCGTGGGGTGCTCGTGCCTGCCGTGCTGCGCCAGTGATACGGTGGCGGCGATGGTGCGTATGTCGTGCATATCCACCACCCAGCCTTGCGCCGTGTGCAGCGGCGGGCTGTGCGCACCGGGCAGGCAGAGCACACGTTGGCCGGCCCATGGCTTGGGGGGCTCGCCAGGTAACAGATCTACCAGTACCGCGTGGTGACTGTCTTTGTCCTGGGGGGGCGCGGCCCGGGCGGCGGTGATGCCCAAGCGGTTGAGCCAGTCACTCATTGCCTGCGCCAGTTCGCGTACCGGTGCCTGCACGTACACCGGCGTCGGGCTGGGTTCGATCAGCGGCAGGTTGGTCAGTGCGCCACAACACAGTGGCAAGCGCATTTTCAGGGTAAAGCTGCTGCCCAGTCCGGGCTCGCTGACCACGCGGATTTCGCCGTCCATCATCTGCGCCAGCCACCGGCAGATCGGCAAGCCCAGCCCGGTGCCGCCTTCGCTGGCGGTGTCCGGTGCCTGGTAGAACAGATCGAAGAGCTTGGCCTGCTGCGCCTCGGCAATGCCCACGCCGGAATCGGTGACTTGCCATTCCAGGTCGACATTATTGGCGTCGCTGCCCACCACCCTGGCACGAATCACCACGCACCCAAAGTCGGTGAACTTGATGGCGTTGCTCACCAGGTTATTGAGGACCTGGCGGATGCGCATCGGGTCGCCCATCAGGCAGTTCGGCAACTGCGGGTCGATGCAACTGTAAAGCTGCAACCCCTTGCGCCGGGCGAAGGCGGCGTAGGTGTGCAAGGTATCTTCGAGCATGTCCAGCGGACAGAAATCCACGGCTTCTATCGCCATTTGCCCGGACTCGATCTTCGAGACATCCAACACATCGCTGATCAGTTGGAACAGTGTGGCGGACGAACGCTGGATGGTGTGCAGGTAGGTTTTCTGATGCGGGTCGAGGTCGGTCAGGCCGAGCAATTCGAGGGTGCCGAGCACGCCATACAGCGGCGTGCGGATCTCATGGCTCATGGTTGCCAGGAACAGCGTCTTGGCCTCGCTGGCCGCATCGGCGGCATGACGTGCCTCTTCCAGGGCCTGGGCGTCTTCGATGTGCCGGGTGATATCGTTGAATGCATACAGGCGTACGTCTTGAGCCTGATAACGGGTCGACACAAAGCCGATCTGCAGGTGCCGGCCTTCGATCTCCAAGTGCGTCTCACCGCTCTCGGCGCCATCGTGCTTACCGGCCATGGCCTGCACCAGGCGCGAGGTGCCCGGCCATTGCTGGGCGCGCTGGTTTTCGATCAATACCTTGCCATCGCTGCGTCGCACCACGCATAACCCAGTGGGGGCGGTGTCGATGATCACGCGGCTGAACGCCACGCTTTCGGCGATGCGTTCGTGGGCCAGTTGTGCCGGAGTGATCACCTGGCGTCGATACCATCGGCTGCCGGCCCAACCCAGTGTAATCAGGCTGAACAGCAGCAACGCCATGGTGCTCAACGGCCACAATGCGGAGTGAAAGAAGTGCGAGTAGTCCAGGCCATAGACCGCGCTCCAGGGCTGGTCGCCGGCCTCGGTGACCTTGAATTCAAAACCGTCGGCCGTGAAATGCACACCATCGCTGAGCTGCGCCTGGGTGGTTGGCCCAATCAACCGGTTGCCGTCAGGGCCTATCAGGGTAAAGCGATCAAACGCCGAGTGATTCAGCGCGCGCTGTACATCGTCGACCTGCGACACGTCGAGCAGGGTGCCGATCACGGCCTGGCCCTGGGCGTCGAGTGGCAGGCCGATGTAGGCCAGCAAATGCTCGGGTTCGGGGCCGGCCTGCCAATACACCCGATTCTGCTCCAGTGGCTGCGGCGCCTGTGCAAGGATTTGCTGCACGGCGTTGACCCGGGCCACCGGGTTGTCGGTATCCTCGGGGTTTTCCCGGTGCTGATAGCCCACGGACGGAATGGTGATGGCGTAGTCGGCCTGGCGATTGAGCAGGAAGGTTTGCGGCGCCTCGTACGGCGACGAGGACCAGAAGGCGCTGTAGTAGCTGGTCAAGTGCGCACCCAGGGCAAAAATCGGCGGCCTGGCGGCGGTGCTGATCTGCTGTTCATCGAACTTGACGCTGAAGGGCACCGAAAACGAATACTTCTGGCCTTCGTACAGCGTGCGACGGTTGTCGACCATGCGGCTTTTGAGGCTGACCTGCACGTTGGTGGCGTGCAGCAGTTCGGCCTGGATGCCGGGGTGTGTCAGGCTCTTGAGGTAGGTTTGCTGTTCTGCGAGGTTTTCCATCAGCCGCGCAAAGTGAAAGCGCATCGCGCTGTAGCGAATTTCGACGCCCCGGTGCAGAGACCAGTAATTGGTCAGCATCAGCAGCAACGCGATTCCCATCAACACCATCAAGCCTTTGTTCAGGCGCAATGAGCTGCGGGTAAAGGCTTCGAGAATCGCGTTATTGTGCTTCATCAAGGTTTTCCGCAGGCGCAGGATAAATCGGTACAGGATGGAGCTTACTCCCTGGAATCGCGGCCGCCAGCTAGTGAGATGTCGCGGGGCCATCATTGTTCAGTAGTTGCTGAAATTGGTCCGAAGACACGGCGTGAGAGATCAGGAAACCTTGCACCTGATTGCAGTCGATTTTGCGCAGCAGCGCCAATTGCTGCGGGGTTTCTACGCCCTCGGCCACCACCGTCAGACCCAACTTGCGGCCCAGCGCGATAATGCTCGCCAATGCCTGGGCGATGCCTTCGTTGTCGTGGCTGCCCTGCACCAGTGCCTGGTCGATCTTCAGTTCGGTAAAGGGCGTGGACACCAGATTGAGGTAGGAGCTGTAGCCCTTGCCGAAATCATCCTGGGACAAACCGAACCCCTTGATCCGCAATCGGCAGGCGCCGGCGTAGAAATTGCTGATGTCCTGCGGCACCGAACATTCCATCAACTCGAAGCAGATCATTCCCGGGATACCATCGTGGTGCAGCACGAACTCCAGCAAACGGTCGGCCAGGTCATGGCTGTTGAGCAAGTGGGTCGGCAGGTTGATCGACACCGGAATTTCATAGCCGCGCTGGCGCCAGTGTTCCTGGGCGTGGATCGCTTGCTTGAGCACCAGCCACAACAGCCGCTCCTCCAGTTCGAACGCCTTGATTGCCGGCAGGAACGCGGCAGGCAGCATCACGCCTTGTTCGGGGTGCATCCAGCGCACCAGGGCTTCGGCGGCGACGATACGGCCGTTGGCCAGGGATTTTTTCGGCTGGAACCAGGCCTGGAACTGGCCGCTGCTCATGGCCTGCACCAACGTGTGACGGTCGATGTCCATGTGCTCGGGCAGTTCGGGGGTAGGCGTGCGCACCCTGTTCCTGAGTTGGTTGACCAGGGTGCGTAAGGCTTCGGCGTTCACGGGCTTGGAAATCAGGCCAAGCACTTCCACATCGAGGTTTTTCGCCACCAGGCTGGCCGCCATCAGCATGCGCCTCGACGCCGCACTCATGATTGCCAGCGCCGGCTTGCAGCGCAGGCTGGCCAGGCACTGGATAAACTGCACGCCGTCCATGCCGGGCATCAGCAGGTCGGTCAGTACCAGGTCGAAGTCCCGCTGGCGCAGGCGCTCCAGCGCTTCTTTGCCATCCTCGGCGGTTTCAAGCAGGAAGTCTCCCAACTCGCTGAGCAAGTTCTGCAGGTAGATATGCTGCAGGGGATGGTCCTCGACAATCAAAATACTAAGGGGCTTCATGGGTGATCCGTGCATAAGGCGCCAGGGAGTTGAATAGAGCCCGCAACGCAAAGGGTTTGACCAGGCAATGGTTCATGCCGGCGGCCAGGCACAGGTCGGCCTCGCCGCGCATGGCGTTGGCGGTGGCCCCAATAATCGGCAACGTGCAGCCCTGGCGCCGCAGTTCACGCGCCAGTTCATAGCCGTTGATATGGGGCATGTTCACATCCGTCAACACCACGTCGAAGTTGCCGGCGGTGTGGAGCTGCAACGCTTGCTGACCGTCGGCCGCCAGCTCCACGGTGCAGCCGAGTTCTTCCAGTTGATCACGCAAAATCAGCTGGTTGATGATGTTGTCCTCGGCCACCAGCAGGTGCAGGTTGAGTTTGTTCAGATCCCGCCGGTGCGTTTGCTCATCGGCACGGGCCACCCATAGCCCTTGCGCCTGGCTCACGGCCTGATGAATAGCCCCCAGGTGGTTGAGGTTGACGTGCCAGGCGCCGGCGTCGGCTTCTACGCCGGGGCAGGCGTTGCTGCTCACGTGAATCACCGGCCCGGGCCACTCGGGCACCAGCAACGGGTCGACGCTGCCGGGGTGCACTTGCAACAGCAGATGCGTGTCCGCCAGCGTCGGCAAGCCGGCCTGGGCCCTTGCGCCCCAGCGGCGCAACCAGCCGGCGATCGCGTTTGCCAGTTCCGGGATCGGCGAGGCCACGTAAATGGTCTCAGCCAGCAACGGTGTCATCGGTGCAACAGATGCTTCTTCCAACGGTAGGATCAGGCTGAAACTGCTGCCCAGGCCGAGTTCGCTGACCATGCGGATATTGCCGTTCATCAACTCCGTCAGGCGCTGGCAGATAGGCAGGCCCAGGCCGGTGCCGGCGACCACATTGGTATTGCCTTCACTCTGGTAAAACGGCTCGAAGATCATCGCCTGGTCTTCCTGGGCGATACCTTTGCCGGTGTCCGAGACTTGCCACAACAGACTGGAGCGTTCCCCGTCGCGGCCCAGCACTTTGACCCGCATTACCACGCGCCCATAGTCGGTAAATTTCACCGCGTTATTGAGCAGGTTATTGAGAATCTGGCGGATGCGCGTTACGTCGCCGATCAGGCGTTCCGGCAGCTTGGGATCGAAGCAGGCATACAGCTGCAGGCCCTTGGCGTGGGCGGCTGCGGCGTAGCCCTGGATGATTTCATGCACAAGGTCCAGCGGCGAGAACTCGCCCATCTCCAGTGCCAACTGCCCGGCCTCGATCTTCGATACGTCCAGCACATCGCAGATCAGTTGCAGCAAGGTCGACGATGAGCCTTCGATCGCCTGCAGGTAGTCCTTTTGTTGTGCATCCAGTTGCGTGCGCGCCAGCAGTTCCAGGGTGCCGAGCACGCCATACAGCGGTGTACGGATTTCATGGCTCATGGTCGCCAGGAACAGGGTTTTTGCCGCGTTGGCTGCGTCCGCCGATTGCCGCGCCTCTTCCAGCGCCGCCTCGACCTGCTTGCGCGCACTGATGTCACTGAAGGCGCAAAACAGCACGTCTTCGCCTTTGTAGCGGGTCGGTGCACTGCTCAGGTACAGGTGACGGCCGTCGATGGTTTCAAAGTAGTCACTGCGCTCGGAAGGTCCGTTGGCAAAGGCTTGCTCGATCCAGCCGGCGCGCAGCGCCTCGCGCTCCGGCCCGTTACCCAGCCATTGCTGGGCCAGGGTGTTTTCCAGTACCACCTGGCCGTCGGTGCGGCGCAGCACGCAAAGGGCCACTGGCGCGGTCTGGATCACATCGCGGCCGAAGGCTTCGCTTTCGATCAACGCCTGGATGCGATGGATCGACGGAATGATGAAACGCTGATCGACGCGGCGCATCACCAGCCAGATCAGTGTCAGGCTGAACAGGCAGAACAGCAGCGAACCGAGCAGCTGTTTCCACAGGCCGGTGACCACCGCACGCAGGTCGATGGAGTACATCAACTGCCACTCGGAGGACTTCAAGTGTTTGCGAATCACCAGGTGGTCGGGCAGCCAGCCGCTGCCGACAAAACCGAAAAAACTGTCTTCGCCGGGCCTCAGGTGTTGCTGGCTCAACTGTGTATCGGTGCTGTTGGTGAACACCAGCATGCCCTGGGAATTGAGCATCATGAACTCACCGGCGCTCTGGTCGCTGAGTGTCGATGAGACTTCACGGCTATCCATCTCCAGGCCGAGCCAGCCGGAGTCGCGGTCGCGTTCGTCCAGGCGGATGAAGATGTATAGGTGCGAGTGCTGTTCAGTCCTGTCGCTCAGCCAAAGTTCGTTAAGTGTGGCCGGGTCGGTGTGCTGCAGAGCCTTGAGGCGGTTGAGCATACATTTGGAAATCGGCAATACCTGCGGGGTGGCGTCGTAAAGGCGCATCACTTGCGGGTTGGGGCCGGCGTTTACATAGAGTAGGTTCAGCTGTGTGGCCTTGAGGTAGTCGCGCATGCGTGCGGTCAGCCAGATGCTCCACTGGTTGCCCGATGTGTCGCCCAATTCCAGGTGTTGTTCTTCGGCCGAGGACGGATAGACCCTGGACTGCTTGCGCACTGCCGACAGGCTCAGGCTTTCGAGCAGGGCTTGGCGGTTGGTGAAAAAGGTATGGGCTTCGGCAATGGCGCTGCTCATGTAGCCGCGGCGCTGGGAGATGTCGTTGTTGAAAGTCGACAGCAAAAAGGTATAGACCCCGCTGAGGATGCCTACCAGCAGCACGCTCGCAAAAATACGAAGCAGCCTTCTGGCTGCTTCGGGTCGGGAGAGGACGGGGTTGATCTGGAGCAGATAACTTTTCAATCGCATCGGCAGACTTTACGTCTGGGCCTCTGCCGGTGGCATAAGACGATCCTTAAAAATCACCTACTTGTAGTACATATCCACCACTACGGCAGCGTCGAACGCTCCGGGAATCGGTAGGGTGCGCCACTTGAGGTCGGCGCGGAATTCATCGTGGCTCTGGCCCAGGCCCATCAGCTCCTGCAGCGTGAACCAGTTATTGAAGGGCAGTTGCTGCTGGCTCTCGGCGCGAGACAGCGAGATGCCGACTGAGCTGTTGTTGTCCGGCACCAGCAGGCCATTGTTCACACTGCCGCCGCCCGGCGTGGTGGCGAAGCGTGCACTGACGGTATAGGGCGTGTCGCAACCTTTGCGCAGGTTCAGGCTGAAGTTCGCGCTGCTGGCGACTTCACCGATCGAGGCCTTGCGCGAAGGTGTGGGGAAGTTGACCACGCTGGGGCTGATGGTCAGTTCGGGAGTGCAAGGCACGAAGCGGATATCGTTCATGCCAGTGACCACATAATTGAAGTTGCTGTTGGGGCGTGAGTTGAGCCCGCGCACGCCGTCCAGTTGGAACACGCGGTAAGAGGTCAGGGTGCTGGCCTGGCCGCTCGGTGGCGTGGGGTCGTACTTCTCGATGAACACGCTGAAATTGAGGGTGAAGCGCGCCTTGTCCCAGCCCACGCAGTTGGACAAATTGCAGCCTCGGTCGGAGAAGAAACCGGTACCGACCTTACCGGTGCTTTGGGTAATCGGTTGGTTGTTATAGCGAATGCCCACGCGGATCCCGGTGCCGATACTCACGCTGGCCGGGTTGACGTAGAAATACACTTCCTCACGGCCGTGGAGGTAGTCGTCCTTGCAGATGACATTGGTCGAGCGCGGGCCGGATTCCCAAATGATGGTGCCGTTGGGTGCATCGGCGGCGACTGCCAGCGCCGTGCCCAGCGCTTCCTGGGTGATGATCGAGTTGGTGCCGTCCTCGCGGCAGGCCAGTGCGTGGCTGGTGGCGGGCAAGACCGCGCAGGCCCATATCAGTAGGGGTAAACAGCGTTTGGTCAGTGACATTGGTATAAATACCCCGTGATTTATCAGTTGAGCGCCGTGCTATGACGGGCTTGCAAACCGATATCGGTGATTTCGGTGAAGTGGAGAGTGGCGCCCTTGGACACAGCCTCGAGCGCGGTCAGGGTTTTGCGTTCATGGGGCTTGAGCAGCAGGTAATCGCTGAGCGACTGGCTGTCGATTCGCAGGTTGACCAGCGACAGGTGGAAGGCGCTGGGGTTGTTGACCGTCACCGTGCGCCCGTCGCTGCTCCATACCAATTGCTGCACCGCCTCGGCCGAGCCGCCCTGGAGTGCGGGGGGCCGATAGAACAGCTTGAGCCGCTGGCGGATCGCGAACTGCACGCTGTTGGGGTCTTCAGGCTTGAGCGGGATCTCCATGATATTGAGCCAGAACAGCGATTCCCGATCGCTGGGCAAGCCCTCACCGGCATACAGGATGCGCAGCTTGTGATGCTCCCCGGCGCCCAGTTGTACCAATGGCTCGGTGGCGGCAAAGGGCACGGTGCGGTCGGCTGATTCGTCCTCGCCGGTGATCCAGGTTTGCACCACCACTTCCCGCGAGGCCTGGTTGACCACGCTGATACCGGCGGCCTTGTCCTGGCCGAAATAGATCAGGCGGGTGCCTTCGATCTTCAGCGCCGCATCGGCAGGCGGGGGCGCAAGCACCAGCAACCCGCAGGCCAGCAGCACCATTCTGAGTAGAAACATGAACACGGTAATTCCATGGTCGGGTAAGGGAACGCAGCCCATGGTAGGTAGCGAGTGGCGCGAAGGCTTTGAGGCGATTCTTAAAAGTACGGTGTGCCCCGGATTGCCGTTTCAGAATCGCCTTAAAGTCAGGGTTCACCCCTGACGGTTACTTTGCTCCGCGTTGAATGATCGACGCGGATGCCCAACTGTCAGGTTTACCCTATGTCCAATAAAGCGTTACGCCTTCTGATTGCCGATGCAGAGCTTTTGCAACGGATCAAGATCGAGAAAATGCTCAACCAGCTGGGCTATCACCGCATCGCCCCGTTGAGTTCGTTCGACGAGTTGCAGGCACTGACACGCTCGGGCGTTGTGGCGTTTGACCTGCTGATCATCAACACTGCGCTGGTGCACTCGCGGCAGGTCAACCTGCTCAAGTACTGCCATGACAACCCGTTGATCCGCCACACGCTGATCTATGACGGGCAATGTGCGCAGCGCTCGGTAGTGTCGGTCTCGGTCAGCCAGACCCTGCACCTGTCGTTGTCACAGTCGCCAGACTTCACCTCCCTGCGTCGCTGCATGGAAATTGTCGATCCGGCACACAGTTCTCCGACCGCTGAGTGGCCCATGCTGCGCGCCGTGGACGGCCGAGCGCCCCAGCCTTCGATGAGCCCGCGGGCGGTCTACCAGGGCGATCCGACTGTGGTGGCATGCGCTGTTGGGTTATTTCCCAAGCGCTGATCGTATCGCGCAGCATCAGTCACGCCAGACGGGCAGATCATCAAGGCCCAGTGCCCAATGAGGTTGCCGTGGCTGCAGGCACACACCGCCGACCCAACGCTCATGGCTGGCGTGCTCCAGCCAGCAGGCATTGCCGTCCAGTACCTGCTGCGCCAGTGGCGTCAACGCCAATACGCGGCGCGGCCACTCCACGTCCGTTTCGGCCTCGATCAGCAGCGGCGCCGTCCCATCAATCAATGGGCGCAGCAGCGCGTGAAACATCATATCGCCCAGGAAAGGCAGTGGCTCGCGCTTGGCCATCAACTCGGCAAACACCCGACCGAAAGGCACAGGCCCGGCCTCAGCGATATACCTCAGGGACAAACGTTCAGTCAGTGACAAACCGTCCTCGATACCCGGCAACTCCTGTAGCTGGCGCCGTAACGCCGGTGCCAGAAAAGGCAGGGCAGGGTGATTGCCATGGGCCAGTTCCGCGAGCTTGAGCGGTGAGCTGTCGCAGTAAGCCGACCAGGCCCGTTTGGCCAACTGCACTGCGTCGTCGTCGATCAAGCGCCGCTGCGGCCAGAGCCAGGCCAGCACATCGGGGGCCAATTGGCCTATGCCGATAAATCGCTCGACTCCGGGAATTCGGTCTGCCTCAATCAGCTCCAGCTTGCGCGGCGCCTGCTCAAGGCCAGCCAGGGCGCGGACCAGGAACAATTGATCGTAGGCGTCCGCCTCGCACCACAGCACACTGGGATCGGCGTTGTTCAAGGCTTGTAGTTGGTTGTATTCATCGTTGATGCGATGCGCAACTTCAGTGGAGTCAATGGCAAAGGCCTGGCTGATAAAGGTACTGCGCATCGCTCGGAACGCTTCGCTGGGTAGTTCACGCACTGGCCCCATGCACAGCGGGTCAGTGAGCATCCGGAACTGTCCCTTGAACCCGGCCAGTTGCAGGCTGTGGGCAATATCATTACCACACCGCCAATGGGTGGTGCGGGATTCATCGCTGGCATCGAAACCAGGGTGGCGGGCGGCAAAGTCGAGGGCGTCGACGTGGGCCTTGAGCTTGGGCCAACTGGCGAAGCCCAGCTGTTTGGCTACCTGCCATTGAGCCTGGGACAAGGTTGCGCTGGGGTCTAGGCTTTTCAGCTGCGACAACAGTTCCTTGGCGCGCTTGCGCTGCTGCTCAAGGTTGAGGCGGCCGTCGGTGTTTGAGGCGAAAGGGCGTTGCGACATACGAGCTCCTTGTTCGAACCTTTTCCGCTTTAAGGTTGGGAGTCGTAGAAATGAGGTAGAGCTGTGATGTCCTGGGCGCAGCCCTTTCCGCGGAAGGTGGCGTAGAGAGCGCCAGGCGGAAATATAGGCAGCATTGCCGTCGGGTGGCAACCCCAAAAATGTAGGAGCGAGCTTGCTCGCGAAAAACGTCAACGATAACGCGTGCTTCCTGAATAAACGCGGTGCCTGTGGTTTTTTCGCGAGCAAGCTCGCTCCTACAGAAAAGCCTGCTCCAAGGGGGGGGTTATTTTTCCTGGCGGGCATCCAGGGTTTTTTGATGCTCGGCCAGGAAGGGTTGCTCCGCTGGATCAAAACGATCAATCCCGGCGGTGAAACGGTGCCAGTAGGGGTACAACGGCTGACGACGCGTGACAGCCTCGATGCGCGCCGACTGCTCGTCGGTGAGTTTCAGTTCGGTGGCCGCCAGGTTGTCGCGCAGGTGTGCTTCCGTACGGGCGCCGACAATCAGCGAGGTGATCCCCGGGCGATCCTTGAGCCAGGCCAGGCAGGTGCGGGCGACGGAGACGCCGTGTTCATCACCGACGGCGGCGAGGGTCTCGATAATGTCCAGCGCACGCTCCTGGTCGTGGACATAGGGTTCCGGCCAACCGCTGCCCTGGCGGGTATTGGCCGGCGGCTTATGCCCGCGTCGGGTCGAGCCGGTCAGCAAGCCTTCGCCCATCGGGCCCCATACCAAAGTACCGACGTGCTGGTCCAAGGCCAACGGCAGCAATTCGTACTCGGCTTCACGGGATTCCGGGGTGTAGTAGATCTGCTGGGTGATGGGCTTGAGCATGCCGTGCAGCTCAGCCTTGCCCAGGGTTTTCATCATCTGCCAGGCGGTGAAGTTGCTGGTGCCGAAGTAACGGATCTTTCCCGAGCCGACTAACAGACGCAGGGCTTCGAGGGTCTCTTCAATGGGCGTCATGCCGTCCCAGTTATGCAGTTGGTACAGGTCGATATGGTCGGTGCCCAAACGCTTCAAACTGGCTTCACAGGCGCGAATCAAGTGATAGCGCGATGAGCCGGAATTGTTCGGGTTCTGGTCCACCGGGCTGCGGCCCTTGGTCGCCAGCAGAATATCGTTGCGCTTGTCGCCCAAGGCTTTGCCGACGACCTCTTCGGCCAAGCCGTGGGAGTAAAGATCGGCGGTGTCGACCATATTCACCCCGGCATCGAACGCGATATCGAACATACGCTTGGCCAAGGGCACGTCCACTGCGCCGCATTTTTCGAACTCCGCACGACCGCCAAAGGGCACGGTGCCCAGGATGATTTCCGATACCAGCAGGCCGGAATGACCCAGTTGTCGGTATTGCATGTCGCCTCCTACTTAACGTTGCACGTGAAGGTGTGAACGATGGGGAGGGCGATAGTTTGAATTTTTTAATGAAAACTCGTCTGAGGGGGGCGCCGCACCATTGCGGCCACGGGATTTGGCAGGGCGCACTGCTATTGAAGGTGGCGAGTCTCGTACGAAAAGTCTTTTTTGTACGTAATAAATTGTTAGTTATTACGTGGTTTACCTGCTGTTGTCGGGGCGTTCCTACATACATTTCCCTTAATGGATAGGTGGCCAAATGTTTTCTATTACCTATCCGTTCGGCTAGCTATTATTTATCGAAATGATTTGCTAGCGTCTGAATTCATTGACGAGTCGCTGAGGCATGGAAATGGAGCTGAAAGATATTGGTAATACGCCGCTACTCGAATTGGCAACACTTTCTGTGAATGGAAATAGGGTTTTCTCTAAGTGTGAGTACTTGAATCCATCGGGAAGTCATAAGGATCGCACCTATTTAAATATTATCAATAAATTGGAGAAGGCAGGCGTCCTTAAACCTGGTATGACGCTAATTGACTGTTCTACTGGGAACGGAGGGGCTGCACTCGCTTGGATCGGCAGGTTGAAGGGATACGGCGTAAAGATATTCATGCCTGAAGGTATGACCGAGGAGCGGAAAACACAAATACGTACCTATGGGGCGGATATAGTAGAGACTCCAAAAGAGTCTTTTTTGACGGGAGCAGTTCTCCAAGCAAAAGCGTATCTATCCGAGAACTCATCGGAAGAGTTTTATTATCTGGATCAGTCTAATAGCCTGTTGAATAAAGACAGTTGGCGGTGCTGTGGGAAAGAAATCGTGAAACAGTTGAGTGCACAAAATATCGTGCCGGATTTCTTCGTGTGCTCAATCGGTACGGGCGGCACTTTTTCTGGAATCGCTGAGGTATTGAAGCAAACGTACAGTGGGATTAAAACAATAGCGCTGGAGGTTAGCAACTCTGCGCCTCTGTTTGCGCAAAGAAATAATTTGGCGTTCAATCATCGCTCGCACAATTTGATGGGTTTGGGCGCAGGAGTTTTATCAGCGAATACAGACTCCGGTCTAGTTGATGAAATACGAGTGATTGATGATGTCGACGCTTGGGCTCGGATGAAGCACTTCATCGCGTCAGAAAAAATACCCATTGGACCAACCTGCGGAGCCAATCTACTGATGTGTGACGAGATCGTTCAAGCGCATAAATGCAAGAGCATAGTCACGTTATTTTTTGATAGCTCTTGGAAGTATGCGAGTCGCTGGGATGGGTTTTATCCTGAGTACAGTGAGGTGCGCCATGTTGCTGGAAGAAATTTATAAAAAAGCTAAAGTTGTGAGATCTGGAAAATCTCTGACTACGGTCAATGAGTTTACGGATCAGATACCTGCTTTGCGGCCGGAAGTTTTAATTGAGGTCGCGCATAAAATCATCAAAGTCATGGAGCGTGACGTTTCGAAAATTGTCACCGAGGAAGATAAGGGGGCCGCGTTGGCAACCACGGTCTCATTGTTGACGGGTATACCTTTAGCCATGGCCAGGTGGTATTCCTACAGTCTTGGTGGTTTCAATGAGCAAGTGGTCGATATTGACTCCGAATACTACAAGGGACAGTTGTATCTCAACGGCGTCGAAGTTGGCGATCGAGTCATCATCATTGACGATACGCTAAGTTCCGGCGGTGCGGTAATTGCGCTGGTAGACGCTGTGAAAGGGGCGGGTGGTGAAGTGGCAGATGTTGTCTGCGCTGTAGAGAAGGTTGGGAATTTTGGGGTTGAGAATGTAGTAGGTGCGACTGGGATTGCCGTTAAAACGATTTTGAAAGTGTTGGTGAGCGAAGATCGAGTAACGGTTGAATGAAAATGCGCGCGCGGGTGGCTAAATGTTGATGCAACGAACCGGGTTAATTATCGGCTTGGTGTTTTGCTTGATCAGTGCGGCATTCGATGTTTATGTTGCGTTGGTCACGCAGTCGATCAGCACGTTGAACGTTATTTTTTATTGTTTTACAACGTCAGCCTGTGTCTTTGGTGTTTGGGCGGTTTATCGAAATCCCAATTCATTGTGGTCAAAGCTCAGAACCCAATGGCGATTGATCGTTATCATCAATCTTGCGGTTCTGTGCAATTGGGGCGGGTTGTTTTACGCACTCCGGTATCTGGAGCCAGCAGTAGTGGGAGTCGCCTCCGTAGCCTGCGGCCCTGCACTCACGTTGATTGTCTCCCTGCTGACCAATCGTAGCGTGAAGGTGGCCGTAGTCGATGCGGTGGTTTCATGGCTGGTGCTCATCTCGGTAGCGATGATGTTGTTCAATTCCCTTGCGGGGGACAGCGGTGTAGTCACCACCACCGCTGTGCAGCGGGTGCTCGGTATCGTTAGCGTATTGACGTGCGCGTTGGGCACGGTCATGTACACGGTTTTTTCTAAAGAGATGTTCGCTCGTCAATGGTCGGTCTACGAGATTTTGGGTGTCAGAAACATCGCGATGGTGGGTGTCTGTGCCGTTGCGATTCCTGCTACAGGAGGCAGCTTTTTACTCGATAGTGGATGGGTTCTGCCTATGGCTATCTTGGTGATAGCCGGACATTTGCTGCCGATTTACCTGATTCAGAAAACCATCTATTACCTCACGCCTATTCACGTTTCCCTGGTATTGCTGACGCTTCCTGTGTTCGTTTTTTTGTTCCAGTACCTGGATTCGAGAGTTGGGTTTTCTGTAGCCAGCCTCTCAGCCGTAACAGTCATCATCTTTTTGCTGTCGTTCAGGTCGTTGCATGCGCTGAAACGGGAGATCGTATGAAAATTGTGATAGTCGATGGGTTCTCATCGGGTAAATTTTTAGCGAAGCAATTGAACGACGATGGCTGCGTGCTGGTGCATGTGGCTTCATCAGCAACACTGGACGGCTATTATTATCAAGGTTTTGATTGCACGCTTTATGAGCAGATGATCGTCAATAGCGATTTTGGAATGACCTTGGCTGAAGTCCAACGCTTCATGCCACAGTTCATCCTCGCGGGTGCAGAAACGGGTGTGCTTCTGGCTGACGAGCTGAATGAGCAACTGCAGCTGCCTTATCGCAATGATTTCGACAAAACTAACGCACGTCGAAACAAGTACGAAATGATCCATTGCATTACCCAGGCGCAGTTGCCGGCCGCAAGGCAGTTCATTACTGATAGTTGGCGTCCTGCACAAGAGTGGATCGATGAACACGGACGTTTTCCTGTGGTCATCAAACCCCTCGAGAGCGCAGGCGCCGATGGGGTGTCTATTTGCGAGGATATGTGCGCGTGCAAAGCTGCTATGGAGCGCCTGTTAGGAACGACCAACAAACTAAATATACCTAACACGCGGGTCCTGATTCAGGAATACCTGGCGGGACTGGAGTATGTGGTGAACATGGTATCGCTCGACGGGCAACAACTCGTCACTGAAGTCGTCCGTTATCGAAAGCAGCGAACGCCGACCGGCGGCGTACTCTATGACATTGACGAACTGATTGGGCCCGATTCGATGGTTTATCCGATTCTGGTCCAATACACACGAGCAGTGGTGCAGTGCCTGGGGATCCGAAATGGGCCTAGCCATGCGGAGATTATGTTTACTGAAGACGGTCCGAAACTGGTGGAAATTGCTGCCCGCACTGACGGCATTCTTCGGCCTGGGGTTTCAAAGGTAACTACTGGCCTTGGTCAGATCGATGCTGTGGTTTTATCCCTCATGCAGCCTGAGTTATTTGAACAACAACTGGCGAGGAAGATCAATTATCAGCGTCTGCAACATACCTACAATGTTTGCTTGATAAACCGCTCAGAGGGGCGTTTTGAAAAAGATGGGTTCTTGAAGGAGTTACTCAAGCTTGAGTCGTTTTTCGAAGCAGTGTTTTACGTTGAGGACGGCCAGCAGATCGGCGTGACGCAGGATGTTTTCAGTCAGCCGGGCACGGTGTATCTGGTACATGAAGACCCCGCCGTGCTCAAGGCAGATTACCACCAGATTCGCATACTTGAATGGCAGGGGGCTTATCTGGCGGAGAGGTAGCCGTTCGCCATGGATCACCTCATTGTTTCATTCTGTGAAATGCTGGATTGCACAATCTGGTGATTCCATCGCAGGGTTGCCCATAAGAAGATCGCTTCCCTCGACGCGAATACTCGGTCGACAACGATCTGGAGTCTTTCATGCCTGCTATCAAACTGTATGGTTTTCCCTTGTCTGGCCACTCCCACAGAGTCGAGCTGATGTTGTCCCTGTTGGATCTGCCGACTGAATTCATCCTCGTGGACCTCAAACAAGGCGCTCACAAAGCACCTGCGTTCATCGCCAACTTCAACAGCTTCGGACAGGTGCCGGTGATCGACGACGCCGGCACTGTGCTGGCCGACTCCAATGCGATTCTGGTCTACCTTGCCAGTACCTATGGCAAAGGGCAGTGGTTGCCAAGCGACCCCATCGGGCAAGCGCGGGTCCAACGCTGGCTCTCGGCCGCCGCTGGTCAACTCCATGCTGGGCCCGCCACGGCGCGCTTGGCCACGGTGTTTGGCGCCGAGGTGGACACTGTCAGCGCGATCAACCGTGCCCATGCCTTGCTGAGCGTGATGGAACAGCAACTGAGCCAAAGCCGTTTCCTCGCCAGCGATCAGCCAAGCATCGCCGATATTGCGTTCTATACCTACGTGGCCCATGCGCCGGAAGGCAACGTGTCGCTGGCCGACTACCCTGAGGTGCGTGCCTGGCTTGCCAGCATCGAAGCCTTGCCAGGGTTTGTCGCTATGCCGCGCACGGCGGTGGGGCTGCAATCACAGTAACGATCAAGGGATGCCGATGGACCGATTTCATGAGATGCAGGTATTCCTGGCGGTGGCCGAGGAGGAGGGTTTTGCGGCTGCTGCACGCCGCCTGAAGACCTCGCCACCCAGCGTGACCCGCGCCATTGCCGCTATGGAACAGCGCATCGGTACGCAACTGCTGGCGCGCACCACGCGCAGCCTGCACCTGACCGAAGCCGGCCAGCGTTACCTGGAAGATTGCCGGCGCATCCTCGCCGAACTGGAGGAGGCCGAGGAAGCGGCAGCGGGCAGTTACTCCATCCCCGGCGGCCAGTTGACGGTGACCGCACCGGTGCTGTTTGGCGAGCTGTATGTGGCGCCTGTGCTGGGGGAGTACCTTGACCAGTTCCCCTTGGTGAACATCAGTGCCTTGCTGGTCGACCGTGTGGTCAATATGGCCGATGAAGGCGTCGATGTAGCGGTGCGTATCGGCCATCTGCACGAACCCGGGCAGCAGGCGATCAAGGTCGGCGAAGTGCGCCGGGTGGTGTGCGCATCGCCGGCTTATCTGGACCAACATGGGCGCCCGCAGCGACCTGAGCAATTGCGAGAAGCCAGGATCGTCTCCTCATCGTCCAGCCAACTGGTCAGTGAATGGACGTTCGTCGACGCCGGGCGGCCGCTGAAGATAGCCATTGAGCCGCGTCTGAGCGTTACGGCGAACAATGCCGCAATCAACCTGGCGCGCCTGGGCTGGGGCATGACGCGGGTGCTGTCCTATCAGGTGGCGGCAGCGGTGGCGGCGGGTGAGCTGGAGCTGGTGCTGGAGGCTTTCGAACCGGCGCCGCTGCCGATCCACGTGGTGTTCCAGCAAAACGGCCGCATACCGGCCAAGGTCAACACCTTTGTGGATTTCTTAAGCCATCACCTCGGGCAGGACCCGGCCCTGAACCCGGCGACGAAGCGGCGCACCTGATGGAGCGCTTTCGCGATATGCAGCTGTTTGTCGCGCTGGCCGGCCAACCCAGCCTGGCGTCGGCGGCACGCCAGGCCGAGGTTTCCGGCCCGACCCTGGTACGAGCGGTTGCGCGCCTGGAGGCACGCTTGCGGGTGGTGTTGCTGCAACGCAGCACACGTGGGGTCAACCTCACCGATGCAGGCCAGGCTTACCTTACCGACTGCGTGCGCTTGCTGGCAGCGGTGGACGCGGCCGAAGCCTCGGCCAACGGCGCCCATGTGCACGCCCAGGGCAACCTGCGGATATGCCTGCCGTTGTTGTTCAGTCGCTATGTCATGGCGCCATTGCTGGCAGGCTACATGGATCGCTACCCGGCGGTGCGTGTCATTGCTAACTACCACGACTATTACCCCAACCTGCACGAAGAGGGCTTTGACGTGGCGGTGTGGGTGGGCCAATTGCCCAACTCATCGCTGATTGCACGGCAGGTTGGGCAAGTGCGCACCCTGCTTTGCGCCAGCCCCACGTATTTGGGGGCCAAAGGCGAGCCCCGGCATCCGGCCGACCTCAAGCAACATCATCTGATTGCCAGCGCCGAAGCGCTGCGATGGGATTTCCTGCATTACACCCTCAACGCCCGCGCCCGCCTCAGTTGCGCCACGGTGCAAGGCGCGATCAATGCGGCCGTGCAGGGCGCGGGGGTAATTCGTTGCCTCAGTTACCCGGTTCATGATCACCTCATAAATGGCCAACTGCGTCGTGTCTTGCCGGCCTTTGAACTGCCGCCGCTGCCGGTGCATGTGATCTACCGCGAAGGCCGCCATGCGCCGATGCGCGTGCGCAGTTTTGTCGACTACTGCGTCACCGCGTTGCGCGAACATCCGGCATTTCAGTTGGAGTAATAGTGGATTGCCTGGGGTGGGCATTCTCTGCAGGGTTGGGTAGGCGCAGCATTCGGTTATCCAACCAGAGGTGATCGCCATGAACTCGATCGAACAATCCCCTTGGCATGTCGGCGAACGCCACTTGCAGGAAAGTGCCGGCGTCGCTGAACGCATGGCCATGATCGGGCCGAAGGTCATTCGTGATTATTTGCCCGAGCAGCATCGTGATTTTTATCCGTTGTTGCCTTACCTCATTCTGGGAGTGGTGGACGAACAGGGTATCCCCTGGGCGACCATGCTGGAGGGCGCGCCAGGGTTTGCCCATTCACCGGATCCACAGGCGCTGCAAATCGACGGCCTGCCGTCCAAAAGCGACCCGGCCTGGGCTGGCATCACTCATGGCGCGTCCGTTGGCCTGCTGGGCATCGACCTCGGCACCCGGCGTCGCAACCGCATGAACGGTCGGATCGGAGCGCTGGATCATGACGGCTTTGCGGTGAACGTGGTGCACACCTTCGGCAACTGTCCCAAGTACATCCAACTGCGGCCCGTCGCTGGGATTGCGCGCAAACCTGGCGATACAGCCGAGCGCAGCACCAGCCTGGACGCCGCCGCCCAAACGCTGATCCGCAACGCTGACACCTTCTTCGTCGCCAGCTACGTGGACCAGCACGGCGAACGCTCGGTGGACGTTTCCCATCGCGGCGGCAACACGGGGTTTGTGCGGGTGGAAGGCAACGTGCTGACCATCCCCGATTTTGTCGGCAACCTGTTCTTCAACACCCTCGGCAACCTGCACGCCAACCCGGTGGCGGGGTTGCTGTTTGTCGATTTTGAAACCGGCGACGTGCTGCAAGTGGCGGGGCGTACATCGTTGATTCTCAGCGGGTCGCCAGTGGCCGAGTTCGAGGGCGCGCAGCGCTTGTGGACGGTGACGGTGGAGCACGTGGTCCGCCGCCCGGCAGCATTGGCACTGCGCTGGCAGTTCGCAGAGTTTTCACCGCACAGCCTGGCGATGGGCACCTGGTAGCCTGGCACGCTCTCCCTGGCACAACTACCTCACTGATGCAGTGAGATCAAATGTGGGAGGGGCGGTGCGACGATTCGACTTGCCCCCGATGAGGTAGTGTCAGTAGACACATTTGTGACTGACCCACCGCCATCGGGAGCAAGCCCCTCCCACAGGGGAACGTCATTGCCTGTTGAGTTTGCGTTTGTTCATCAGGCCACCGGGCATTCCCGGTTCAGCGCTTCATCGACCAGCAACTGCGCAATCTCAATCATCTGCACCACCGCCAGCACATGCTTGCGGCTCTGGCCGTCAAGCTGTTCGGCACAGTCGTAGGCACAGACAGTCGCTGACTCCAGCATTTCGCTGGCATTGCTCAAGGCGGCTTCAGTGCTGAGTCCGGGGCGGACGGTAAAGATGACATCGGGAGGTAGTAGCGGGTTGTTATCCGAGGGGGATGGCGGGGGATTGGGTGTGACTTTCTTCATGGCGAAGCTCCTATGAATGAGCACCTCCATTTCGCTACCACACGAAGTAAGGAGGCGACTGTACACGGGGTGGTAGACCGGTCATAGAAACCCGGCAGGCCGAAGCCTCCCATGCACAGCCGCCACAAAGCAGCCCGCACAAAAAAACGCCCTTGAGCGTTTTGGGGTCTATGAAAGAACTGGGCTACCACACCCATTCGCTGAATTTGCAGCGACCCGCGAAGGTTAGCGGTGAGGCTCATCGGACGCAACCCGAAGTTTGTGTAAGAGCGGTCTGATGAACTCACTCCTTGGATCAACGTCGGCGGGTGGTAGTTGCCGGAAGGTTGATCGAGATGGAGGCGCAGGCGCTGGGGGCTGAAAACGACAGCTATCTCACTGACGCAATGCGACCCAAATGTGGGAGGGGGCTTGCCCCCGATGGCGGTGGGTCAGTCACAGATGTATTGATTGACACTACCTCATTGGGAGCAAGTCGAATCGTCGCACCGCCCCTCCCACAGTGGGACGTCATTGCTTGTTGAATTGCGTTTATTCATCAGGCCACCGGACGTGCCCGGTTCAGCGCTTTATCCATGAACATGCTGCTGGATGTTGAACCGTCCGACTGAGCAGTTCCTTTGGGTTAGCCTTGTTTTCCTACTGCCAACAAGGACTCGTCATGCAACGAAAGGTCATTAATCCCACGACGGTATTCAATTCGCTGCAATACGGTTTCAGCCAGGCCATGGAAGTGCCGCAGGGGCGGCGGATCATGCTTTCCGGGCAGGTGGGCGTCGATGCTCAAGAGCGCACCGTGGGCCCAGGCATTGCCGAGCAGACGGCCATGGCGTTGGATAATGTCGACAAGGTGCTGGCTGAGGTGGGGGGCGATCTGTCCCATGTGATCATGCTGCGGTTGTATATCGTCGAGTCTGCCCGGGAGCAGCAGGAGCCGATTGCTGAAGCTTTGCGCCAGCGCTTCGCGCATAACCCGCCGCCGTCTTCGTGGACTATGGTCAGTGGGTTGTCGTTGCCGGATTGGTTGATCGAGGTTGAGGCGGAGGCGGTGGTTCCGTTCAGTTAGGCGAGCGCTTTTTTGAAAGCAGCAAGTAGTGGCTGACAAAGACAGCTATCTCACTGATGCAATGCGATCCATATGTGGGAGGGGGCGGTGTACACCAAACCAGATGTGCACTGCCCCCCCCCAATCAATACCGAATCATCACCGACTTAAGCTCGGTGTAATCCTCAATAAATGCACTGCCAAACTCCCGCCCAACCCCCGAAGACCGGCACCCACCAAACGGCACTGCCGGGTCGAGCAAGGTGTGCATGTTCACCCACAAGGTGCCTGCCTTGATCGCCGGGATCATGCGCAGGGCCTTGCCCAAATCGTTGGTCCACAGGCTGGCGCTCAGCCCATAGGGCCCGTGGTTCATCAGCGCCAGCAGCTCGTCTTCGTCGTCGTAGGGCAGGAAGGTGGCGATGGGGCCGAAGGTTTCTTCGTTGAGCAGGGTGTCGTGCAGGTGGTTGGCGAGGATCACCGTGGGTTCGACGTAGCAACCGGGGCGGTCGATAAGGTGGCCGCCGTGGATGATCGTGTTGTTTTCGGCGCGGGCCTGGTTGAAGTAGCCAAGCAGTTTGTGCTGATGCTGCTGGTGTGTGACCGGGCCGAATTCGGTGTGTTCGTCCAGGGGCGAGCCGATATTCAGGCGGCTCAGGCGCGTCTTGAGTTTTTCCAGCACGGCGTCGATTTGCGAGCGGTGCACGAAAAAGCGTTCGGCCGCCGCGCAGATTTGCCCCGAGTGCAAGAAGCCCGCTTCGATGATGCCGTCCACTGCCTTGTCCACGTCCATATCGGGCAGGAAGCCGGCGGCATTCTTGCCACCCAGTTCCAGGGTTGCACGGGTGAGGCCGGCGCCCATGGCGCTGCGGCCAACGGCGATGCCGGTGGGCACTGAGCCGGTGAATGAAACCTTGTGCGTGCCGGGGTGTTCCACCAGCCCCTTGCCGACATGGCCGCCGCCGGTGAGCACATTGAGCACACCCGCCGGCAGCCCGGCGTCGATGGCCAGTTCAGCGATGCGCAGCAGGGTCAGCGGCGTGAATTCGCTGGGCTTGATGATGATGCTGCAGCCGGTCACCAGCGCCGAGGCGAGTTTCCAAATGGCGATCATGGTCGAGAAATTCCACGGCACAATGCCCACCACCACGCCCACCGGTTCGCGCAAGGTGAAGGCGGTGTAGCGCTCGCCATTGAACGAAGGCAGGGAGGGCGTGAGGGTCTGGCCGCTGAGCTTGGTGGCCCAGCCGGCGTAGTAGCGCAGGAAGTGCGCGGCCTGGTCGACCTCAAAGGCGCGGGAAATCTGGATGATCTTGCCTGACTGGCACGTTTCGATCTGCGCCAGTTCTTCGCGGTGGCGTTCCAGCAGGTCGGCCAGTTTCAGCAGCACGTTGCCACGGATGGCCGGTGCGGTCTGCGACCACAGCTGGAAACCCCGGTTGGCGCAAGCAACCGTGGCGTCGATATCCGCCAGGTCTGCGTCGGCCACATCGGCGATCACCTGGCCGGTGGCGGGGTTGGTCACGCTCAGGCGTGTATCGGTGTGGCTGTGCACGCTGGCACCGTCAATGAATAGCCCATGGCGACGACGTAGAAAAGCGTCGACTTGAGGCAGCAGCGGTATATCGCTCATGGCAGGTTCCTGGCAGTTCACAAAAGAAACCCCGAGGTTAACCAACGCGCAGGTACGCAGCTTGACTGTGCCTGCCAGCTTTTATGCCTGTGCCTGCCGTGCTTGTGAAAAGTACAAGCTTGCCTACCGAACGTGCATTTCCCGCCTGCACGACCCGTTTGATACTGGCCCTGCATCCCGCGCCGTTCCACGATTCGGAGCGCCTGCCGGACTTCCAATAATAAGCAGGGCCGTCCATGAAAAAGCCAAACCCGCTCCTCGAAGATCTCAAGCCTCTTCTGCCTGCCATTGCCGCGAACGCCAGCCGTGCAGAACAGCTGCGCCAGGTGCCGGATGAGAATATTGCGCTGCTCAAAAGCATCGGCCTGCACCGCGCCTTCCAGCCCAAGGCATTCGGCGGCCTGGAGCTGTCGCTGCCCGAATTCGCCGACTGCATCGCCTTGCTCGCCGGCAGTTGCGCCAGCACCGCCTGGGCCATGAGTTTGTTGTGTACCCATAGCCATCAACTGGCGCTGTTCTCGGCGCAGTTGCAGGAGGAGATCTGGGGCGCCAACCCGGATGCCACGGCCAGCAGCAGTATTGCGCCGTTCGGCCGGGTGACCGAGGGCGAGGGCGGCGTGTACTTCAGTGGCGAGATGGGCTGGAGCAGCGGCTGTGACCATGGCGAGTGGGCGATTGTCGGCTGCCGTCGCCAGAATGCCGAAGGCACCCAGGATTACTGCTTTGCCGTGCTGCCGCGCAGTGACTATCAAATCCGCGATGACTGGTTCGCGGCCGGCATGAAAGGCAGCGGCACCAAGACCCTGATCATCGACAACGCCTGGGTGCCTGAGTACCGGATCCAGAAGGCCAAGGACATGATGGAAGGCAAGTCCGCAGGCTTTGGTCTCTACCCTGACAGCCAGATTTTTTACGCGCCGTACCGGCCGTATTTCGCCAGTGGCTTCTCCACCGTCAGCCTCGGCGTGGCCGAGCGCATGCTGGAGGTGTTCCGCGAAAAAACCAAAAACCGCGTGCGCGCCTACACCGGTGCCGCCGTCGGCGCAGCGACCCCGGCGCTGATGCGCCTGGCCGAGTCCACCCACCAGGTGGCCGCCGCTCGGGCGTTTTTGGAGAAGACCTGGCAAGACCACGCCGAACACAGCGCCGCCCACCGCTACCCAGCGCGAGAAACCCTGGCGTTCTGGCGCACCAACCAGGCCTACGCCACCAAGATGTGCATCGAAGCGGTAGACCGCCTGTTCGCCGCCGCCGGTGGCAATGCCTGGTTCGAACACAACGAAATGCAGCGCCTATTCCGCGATGCCCATATGACCGGCGCGCATGCCTACACCGACTATGACGTGTGCGCACAGATCCTTGGCCGTGAGCTGATGGGCCTGGAACCCGACCCGAGCATGGTGTAGCCGCGTTTTCCCTACAACAATCAGGGCGGCCCATAGAGGCCACCCGGGAGTCTTGCATGTCAGACGTATTCGACCCACGAGCCTTTCGTCGCGCCTTGGGCAATTTTGCCACTGGCGTGACCGTGGTCACCGCCGCCACCGCCTCCGGGCGCAAGGTGGGCGTGACGGCCAACAGTTTCAACTCGGTATCCCTCGACCCGCCGCTGGTGCTGTGGAGCATCGACAAACGCTCCAACAGCCATGCCGTGTTCGAGGAGGCCAGCCACTTTGCGGTGAATGTGTTGGCGGCGGACCAGGTGCATCTATCCAACAATTTTGCCCGCCCTCGTGAAGACCGCTTCGCCCTGATCGAGTACGAGCCGGGGGAGGGTGGCTCGCCGGTATTCGCCGATTGCTCGGCGCGTTTTCACTGCGAGAAATACCAGCAGGTGGACGGCGGCGACCATTGGATCATGATCGGCAAGGTGGTGGCCTTTGATGATTTTGGCCGTGCGCCGCTGCTCTATCATCAGGGCGCCTATGCCGAGGTCCGGGCGCTGCCTCCCTGCGCGCCCGAGGCGGTTTAGAACGGCACGGCGACCACCAGTTGGCTGTAGACATTGGTGCCGTTGCCGCCGACCTGATTGCCACCGGTATCGGCTGATTTATTGGGTGTGTACAGGCCCAGCAGCGGCGTGATGATCAGGTGCTCGTTGACGGCCCATTCGGCATACAGGTCCAGTTCGCGGCCATCCAGATTGGGCTGGTCACGGGTGCTGACGGTGTTGTAGTCGAAGAACAGCGCCCCAAGGGTGACGTTCTCCAATGGTTTGACCTTGAACGCCACATGCTGCACGGCGGTATTACTGTTGAAGGGGCCGGAATAGTTGCCCGCCACTTCGCCCTGCACCCAGGTGCCGTAGCCACGGTTGAAGCCTGAGAACATGCCGTCCCAGTTCTTCGAATAACGGGCGTAGCGGTAGGTCAGGTCCGGCGACCACGGCAGGTTGGCGAAGGTGTAGCCGGCTTCGACGTAACCGGCATTTTCCTGGCCGTCGCGACGGCTTTGGCGCGCCAGTTCGAAGGCCAAGTGCGCGTTGTCGATACCGGCATTGCCGGCGCCGCGCAGGCTGTAGAGGTTCATGCCTTTGCGCTGGCGCTGCAGGTCGGTGGCGAAGCGCTCATCCACGTCGATGCCGTGAATATAGGTCAGCCCCAGGGTGCCCGGCGCGGCACTGTATTCCAGGGTGCCGGCGGCCATTTCGGTAAGGGCCTGGGCGCGGTTGTCGGACTTGATCCACATCAGGCTGCCGTGCACACCGTCCTTGCCGCCCAAGCGAATCACCGCCGTCTTATCGAAGGCATGGCGCGCGGCGATGTAGTAGGCGCCGCCGCGATTGAACTCGCCGTCGCCCACACCGTTGCCCAGGTTGGGGCCGTCGTCGTTAAGGATAAAACCGTCGCCCAACATGATGATCTGGCGGCCAAACGACAGGTCCAGGCCGTCCTTGCCCAGCGCCGGTAACAACTCGCCAGACCGCCAGCCAGCGAAGGCTTCGTCAAACTTGGTGGTGCGCTCGGTGCCGTTGGTCAACCCGGCCGCATCGCCGTCGCCCCAGGTACCGGAACTCACCAGGTTGGCCGTGCCATACACACCGCCCAGGTTGCCCAGGCTCTGTTCGACGCTCAGGCCGTACTTGATGAACGCCTCACGCCAAGTGGAGCCGCCGCTGCGCCCATCGTAGTTCTTCGGGCTATTGAACATACCGTACACGGCGAGGAAGTTGCCGGTGACCTGAGTGTCGGCGTCTGCATACAACTCGATGGCCTGCGCCTGGCCCACCAGCAGTGCCACGCCCAGGCCGACCGTCTGGCGCAGGCAGCGGTTTTTCAGTGTGTGCTCCATTGTTATTGCCCCCATCTTGGTTAAGAGTGAGGGCGCATTAGGGCGAGCGGTATGAGGCCAAGTCTTTTCCCTGCGTGCCAGGCAATTGACTCTGGCCGCCAGGCAGCAGGCCTTGGCAGGCAGCAACAAAACCGGCGGCAGACAGGGGCAAGACGATCAACGGGAGTGGGGCGCAGAGTGCCGACACATTAAAAAAACCGCTTCGAGGACCCCTCCATGTCGATCAACGACCGACTCACCGCACACCTCAACCGGGGCACGGTAGGTTTTCCCACTGCGTTGGCCAGCACCATCGGCCTGATCATGGCCAGCCCGGTGATTCTCACCGCCACCATGGGTTTTGGCATCGGCGGCAGCGCCTTTGCCCTGGCGATGCTGATCGCCGTGGTGATGATGCTGGCCCAGGCCACCACCTTCGCCGAGGCCGCGTCGATACTGCCTACCACCGGTTCGGTGTACGACTACATCAACTGCGGCATGGGTAGGTTCTTTGCGATCACCGGGACCTTGTCGGCCTACCTGATCGTGCATGTGTTCGCCGGCACCGCCGAAACTATCCTCGCCGGCGTCATGGCCCTGGTGAACTTCGAACACCTCAATACCCTGGCAGAGTCGGCCGGCGGCTCGTGGTTGCTGGGCGTCGGTTTCGTACTGGTGTTCGGCGTGCTGAATGCTTTTGGCGTCAGCGCATTTGGCCGCGCCGAGATCATCCTCACCTTCGGCATGTGGACCACCCTGATGGTGTTCGGCGTACTGGGCCTGATCGCCGCGCCGGCGGTGCAGTTGGATGGCTGGTTCGGCGAGTCGTTGGTGGGCACCGACCTGGTTACCGTGCTGTCGCTGGTGGGCATGGCGATGTTCATGTTCGTGGGCTGCGAGTTCGTCACCCCGCTGGCGCCGGACCTGCGCCAATCGGCCAAGGTGATGCCACGGGCGATGATGCTCGGGCTGATGGGCGTGGCCACCTGCATGTTCATCTATGGCGCGGCGATGAAACGCCAGGTAGAGAACGTGGTGCTCGATGTGGCGTCCGGCGTTCACCTGTTGGACACACCCATGGCCATCCCCCGGTTCGCCGAACAGGTGATGGGGCAGATCGGTCCGTTGTGGCTGGGCATCGGCTTTCTGTTCGCTGGCGCTGCGACCATCAATACCCTGATGGCCGGCGTGCCGCGCATCCTCTACGGTATGGCGGTGGATGGCGCCTTGCCCAAGGTGTTCACCTACCTGCACCCGCGTTTCAAGACGCCGCTATTGTGCATCTTGGTGGCCATGTTGATTCCGTGCCTGCACGCGCTGTACCTGGGCGGCAACACCGACAACATCATGCACCTGGTGCTGGCGGCGGTGTGCGCGTGGAGTTTCGCTTACCTGTTGGTGACCTTGTCAGTGGTGATCCTGCGCATTCGGCGTCCGGACTTGCCACGGGCCTATCGCTCGCCGTGGTTCCCGCTGCCGCAGATCGTCTCCAGCATCGGCATCCTGCTGGGCATGTGGTTTATCACCCCACCAGGCATGAACCCGGCTGACATCTACGTGCCGTTTGGCGTGATGCTCGGCGTGACGGCCACCTACGCACTGTTCTGGACCCTGGTGGTGCAGAAGGTCAACCCCTTCAAGCCCGCCTGTGTGGAGGAGGTGTTGGCCAAGGAATTCAATCACGAACCGGGGCAGGCCCATGACGGTTATAGCGACCTTGCGGCAAAAACTGTTTGAGCTGTTTCGTGCTGACCGCGCACCCAGCGGGTATCGGCCGGGGGTGACCCTGGCCCACCTGCGGCGTGATCTGGGCCTGGCAACCCTTGAAGTGGACGGTGTGGCCTTCGAGATTGTCGAGCGCACCGAGTCGCAGTTGTTAATGCACCTGGTGCTGACCGAATGTGTCCTGCGCGTTCCTGCTGCAGCGGGTGGCGCTGGCAACTTCGAGGTGCACCATGGCGGCGCGTTCCGTCGCAGCGGCATTCATGTGCGGCGCCGCGCTGGCAACCAGGCACTGGGCCGTGAGTTGCAGGCGCGTTTGCTGGCTGACAGCACGTTGTTCCAAGCGTTAATGCCGCTGGATTTCAAGCGCCTGCGCATCGAGCTGCACGACCAGCAATGGTGCGTGCGCCTGGAGCATATGGGCGGCAGCGAGGTGGTCAACCGCATGCCGGCGTTTCGGCGCTACATTGCTGTGAGCCGTGCACAACGCGAGCATTTGCTCGCCACATTGGTCGGCCTGCACAGGGTACTGTCGAATCTCTGATTGGCACCATTAGTGCTTCTGCAAAGGGCAAACAGGTTGTTGTTGCGTGCATATAGATAACATGTTAACTATTGCACCAGAACAACAAGAATAACGCCACTGCGGAGACACCCCATGAGCATCCCACAGCATGCACCCGACGGGCTCGACAGCTGGAACCGCGAACTGCGCGCCGCGTGCGGCCACTTCGATACCGAACTGGCCTTTAACCGTTCGCTGTTTATCGGCGAGATCCACAACCTGTCGCGTGGCCTGGCCATCCTGCGCACCAACGCCGGGCTGATCAAACGCCCGACGCACCAAGCTGACCATGACAACGACCAGGAATGTTTCCTGGTTAGCCAGCGCAGCGGCTATTCCCAGATCACCCAAAACGACCAGACCGTACAACTGGCTCCCGGCGAAATGCTGTTGATGGACTCGGTGGGCTCAATCGAAATCACCCCCTTCGGCCTGATCGAACACGCCTCGCTGTCCCTGTCGCGCACTGCGGTGTGCAAGCACCTGGGCGGCCAGGCACGGGCCTTCGGCAAGATCTCCTCGACCAAAGCCTGCGGGCGCATGCTGCATGTGCTGATGGACCAACTGTGCAAGGACGATACCGACGAAGACGCCACGCAAGTGGAAGCACTGCAAGCGGCCTTTGTCTCGCTGCTGGGTTCGGCGTTGGAGCAGGGCGGCGAGTGCCGTGAAGGCGTGGCCTCGTTGCAGGGCAATAACCTGCGCAGCTATGTGCAAAAAGTCATCGATGAGTCGCTGAGCCAGCCGGGCCTGAGCCCGATTGGCCTGGCCAACCGCCTGAATATTTCGGTGCGACACCTGTACCGTTTGTTTGAAGAACAGGACGACAGCGTCTGCCGCTATATCCAGCGCGCACGGCTCAAGCGCAGTGCGGATGACTTGACCAACCCGTTCCTGCGCAGTGAGTCGATCACCTCGATTGCGTACAAATGGGGCTTTACCGACTCGGCGCATTTCAGCCGCTCGTTCAAGAAGCAGTTCGAGGTATCACCCAAGGATTTTCGTTCGAGCCGGTTGCAGGCGGTGCAGGCATAAACAGCTTCTTCAAGCTGCATGAGAGCCAATGTGGGGCAGGCAAGGCATTTTGTAGGAGCGAGCTTGCTCGCGAAAGACCCACAGGCGCCGCGTTCATTCAGGAAGCACGCGTTATTGTTGACGTTTTTCGCGAGCAAGCTCGCTCCTACAGGGCATTGGGGCAAGCCCCCACAGTTAGTTCCGGTTTCAGGTTTCGGGCAGGGTAGACCCACCATCCACCACCAGCGTCTGCCCGGTGATATAGCCCGCCAGGTCAGAGGCCAGAAACACCATCGCCCCGGCAATATCCGCCGCCGCGCCCAGGCGCCCCAGCGGTACACGGCGGGCGATGCTGTCATTCACGGCCGCATCGCCCAGGTTATCCATCGCCGGCGTGGCGATCATGCCCGGCTCCACGCCGTTGACCCGCACATTCAACGGCGCCAGCTCCAGCGCTGCGTTGCGGATAAACCCATTCACCCCGGCCTTGGACGCCGCATAGTGGCTTAGCCCCGGATAACCGACCCGGTTGCCGGTGACCGAAGACGTCACCAGCACGCAGCCCCGGCCTTGCTCGCGAAACCTCGGCAACGCCGCCTGGGTCAGCCAGAACAGCGCCGACAGGTTCACCGCCAGGGTGCGCTCCAGGATCGTTGGGGTGATGTCGGCAAAGGCGGTCAGCGGAAAGTACCCGGCGTTGTGCACCAGCACATCCAGTTGCGCCAAGCCTTGGACGCAAGCGAACACCGCTTCGGCATCCGCCAGGTCAACGCCAATGGCGTCAACCTGATGCCCTTGCGTGCGTAATCCGGCAGCCAGGGCTTCAGCCTGTTCAAGCAGACGGTCGGCAATCACCACTCGCGCACCGCGTTGGGCAAAGGCCTGGACGATGCCCAGGCCAATGCCTTGGGCACCGCCGGTGACCAGCACGACTTGGCCGCTGAAA
This sequence comes from Pseudomonas sp. AM4(2022), assembly GCF_036346515.1. Taxonomy (NCBI): domain Bacteria; kingdom Pseudomonadati; phylum Pseudomonadota; class Gammaproteobacteria; order Pseudomonadales; family Pseudomonadaceae; genus Pseudomonas; species Pseudomonas sp. AM4(2022). Next base: position 80,017 of record NZ_JAOTNW010000008.1, on the reverse strand, counting down.
TCCAGGTCATGGGGCATGGGCAGGCTCCAGGCGCGTGAACGCCAGCGTTGGCACGTCGACGATGCTGGCCCCACCGTCCGCCACCAACGTGGCGCCGGTAATGATCGAGGCGTCGTCGCTGGCCAGGAAGCGGCACACCTTGGCGATCTCGTCGGCACGGGCGGCGCGCCGCAGCGGTACATCGGCACACACGCGCGCGTACGCTTGCGCCAAGGTGTCGCCATATGCCGCCATCAACGGCTGCATTTCCGCATCGGCCATCGGCGTGTGCACCCAGCCTGGGCACACCGCGTTCACCCGCACGCCATGGGGCCCATAATCGCGGGCCAGCGAGCGGTTGAGCCCGAGCAACGCATGCTTGGCGGTGGTGTAGCCACACACCTCGGGGCCTGCCGCCAATGAGGCGATGGAGCCAATCAGCACCATGTTCCCGGCGCTTTCCTGCAACAGCGGCAGGCAAGCGCGGGCGCTGTAGAACGCACTGTCGAGGTTGCTGCGCAGCGCACCTTCCCAGGTGGCCGGGCTGGTCTGGGTCGCGCTGCCCAGGCCGTGGCCACCGGCACAGGCCAGCAGCACATCGAGGCGCCCGCAGTGGGTGCGGATTTGCTGGATAAAGCCGTCCCAGGTGTCCGGGCAGGCAGCATCGCCCACCAGGATCAGCCCGCCGGTGTCCTGCGCCACCTGTTCCAGTGGCTCACGACGCCGACCGATCAGCACCAGATGCGCGCCTTCCTGCGCGTACAAGCGTGCGCAGGCGGCACCGATGCCGGTGCCGGCCCCAGTGATCACCACCGTGCGCGGCTCAGTCACGGGGGTACTCCGTGCGGTTGAGCACCTGGCAATAGGAACTGATCGGGAAGTTCGACAGCGCGTCGAAGGACGCCCCGGCATAGCCGAAGATCTTGCCGTCGCTGCGGTGCTGTTGCAGGTCGATCAGCACCAGGCCGAGGGTCGGCACGATCTTCTCCTGCCAGACGAACAGGTACAGCTGTTCGGCGATCTTGTAGTAATGGCAGCGGTCGGTGTCGCACAGGCCTTTCTCCACGCCCTCAAGGCATTGCCAGGCGTAGAACCGCGGGTTGAGGTAGATGTGCTCGTAGACCTCGCTGGGGCTGTAGCGATAGTGGTTGCGCAGGCCGACCAACTCGTCGGTGGGGGCGTGCAGGCAGTGGCCGTCCTGCCACGGCCGGTCGAGGCTGCCGTGGAGGAAGTCAACCTGTACAGAGGTCAGCGGTTTGCCGGCCAGGGCGCGGTGGTAGAGGCCTTCGTGGGTCTCTGCCGGTTCCGGCATACGGCCAATCACCGCGGTAAAGGAGGCATTTGGCGTGTCCAGCACCAGGCTGATCGACCAGCTTTGCCCGGCCTCGTGCTTGATAAAGTCCACCAGGTACAGGCCCGGGCGAATCGAGCTGGCGCGGTAGGCCGCGCTGCCGCTGGAGTGGCCATCGGCGGCATGCCAGGCCAGGCGTTCCTGTTCGAAGCGGTGTTCGATCCGCCAGCCATTGGCAAAGTGCAGGGTGAAGGTCTGGCCGGCCAGGTCGGCCAGGTTCGGCAGGATGAACGCCTCGGGTGCAAAACCGTCGGCCAGGGCGCCTACGGTGATCCAGTCAGATGAATTCGACATGGCAACGCCTCCCTTACACGACGGCGAAGTAGTGTTTGACGAAACTCTCGCTGACCACTTCCCACAGCACGGGCGTGCCCTTGGTCACGAACCAGCTGTCACCGGCTTTGTAGCGTGTGGATTGGCCGGTGGACTCGTCGGTCAGCACCACTTCGCCGGTGACTATCATGGCCTGTTCGGCGAACGGGTAAACCATGCGGAACTTGCCCTGGGTGGTGCCGAAGTACGCACTGCTGACCGCATCGGTGGGCGCGCCTAAGGTCATCTTGCCGAAGGCGCGTACTTCGCCTTCGAGGATTTGCGAGCCGAGGTCGGCCACGGTGCCCCAGGCGTCGAGTTCCGACAGCTGGACGTTGTGTTTGATAGTGGTAAGGGTCATGGCAGATGCTCCTGATTAATACAGCATTATTTTTTGTAGGAGCGAGCTTGCTCGCGAAGAACGTATTGGCAGCGCGATTCACCTGAATGCCCGCGTTATCGTCGACGTTTTTCGCGGGTAAGCCCGTTCCTACAGGGGGTTAGCGGCGACCGTTCCAGTAGCCGGAAAGTTGGTGCCAGGATTTGCCCGCCGTCAGCAGCAGCGGGCGAATCGCGTCCTTGCCAATGATGGTGGGGCGATGAATCGAGCTGACCAGGTCATAGCGCGCCGAGCCTTCGCTCATGCCTTCGGCCAGCACCTTGCAGATGATATGGCTGGGGGTGACGCCGAAGCCGGAATAGCCCTGCACGAAAAACGCATTGCTGCGCCCCGGCAAGGTGCCCACCTGCGGGAACAGGTTCGGGCTGCACGCCATCGGGCCGCCCCAGGCCAGGTCGATTTTCACGTCCTTGAGGTAGGGGAAAATCTTCAGCATTAGGTGGCGGTTCCAGGCTTTGAGGTCGCCGGGAATGTGCTCCACCAAAGGCGTGGCGGCGCCGAACAGCAGGCGGTTCTCATTGGTGACGCGGTAGTAGTCGATCACCGGGCGGATGTCGCTGTAGGCCCCACGGATCGGGCTGATGCGCTGGATCAACTCCTCGGACAACGGCTCGGTCATCATCTGGAACGCGTAGGTGTTGATGGTCGAGCGGTGCAGTTCTGGCTCCAGCTTGTTGAGAAAGCTGTCGCAGGCCCACAGCAACTTGCTGGCGCGTACCGAGCCGCGACCGGTGCGCACAGTAATGCGCTCGCCGTAGCTGACTTCCAGCGCCGGGCTGTTCTCGAAGATTTTCACGCCATGGCTGGCCAGTGCGGTGGCTTCGCCCAGCAGCAGGTTCAGCGAATGCACATGCCCGCCACCCATGTGCAACAGGGCGCTGGTGTAGGCGGTGGAGCCGATGATCTGCTGCACGTCGGAGCCGCCGAGAAAGCGGATTTCGTGCTGGCTGTTGATCGACTTGAAGTCCTTCTCCCAGGCGCGCAGGGTTTTTTCCTGGCGGGCGTTGAAGCCCATGTAGCCGTAGCCGTGGCAAAAGTCTGCATCGATGTTGTACTTGGCGATGCGGTTCTTGATGATGTCGGCGCCCAGGTCGCTGATCTCGAACACTTGGCGCAGGCCGTCTTCGCCCACGTCCTTCTTGATCTTCTCCAAGTCATGGCCGATGCCCGCCATGATCTGCCCACCGTTGCGGCCCGTGCCGCCAAAGCCCAGGTAGCGCGCTTCAAGCACCACAATGTTGGTGATGCCTTTTTCCGCCAGCTCAAGGGCCGTGTTGATCCCGGAAAAGCCGCCGCCGATGACCACGACGTCTGCCTCGATATCCTGTTCCAGGGTGGGGAAGCTGAGGTTGTATTTCTTGGTGGCGGTGTAGTACGTGGGGGTTTCGATGTTGATCATGGCGCAGCCTGAAAAAGTGAAGGAAGGCGCTAAAGCGGATACCTCCATTAGGGCCCCTGGCGGGCTGGAAGTCTTGATCCTGCGTGCCCGGGTTTTTGATTCAGCGCGCCACGGGCGAGGGCACCTACAAGTTATAGCGCGCTCTGCGGCCGGGAATGTTAGAGTTTCGTTAAACTATTAACTAAATACTTCGTGACCCTGAGCCCTATGTCCACACCTCGACAATCCCTGACCCTGGCCTTGCTGCAAGCACGTGAGGCCGCGATGAGTTTTTTCCGTCCTTCCCTGAATGAACACGGCCTGACCGAACAGCAATGGCGCATCATCCGCATCCTTGAACAGCATGGTGAGTTGGAGATCTACCAACTGGCGGAACTGGCCTGCATCCTCAAGCCGAGCATGACCGGCGTGCTGGTGCGCATGGAAGCGGCCGGCATGGTGCACCGGCGCAAGGCCGAACAGGACCAGCGCCGGGTGCTGATTACCCTGGCAGACAAGGGCAAGGCGAGTTTCGAGTCGATGAGCCAGTGCATGGAGGCCAACTACCAGCGCTTGCAGGATCAGTTTGGCGAAGAGAAATTCCAGATGCTGTTAGGGTTGCTGGATGACTTGAAGAACATCAAGCGCTGACCTAGTGACTGAACCACCACCGGTCAACTGTGGGAGCTGGCTTGCCTGCGATAGCGCCGGGTCAGCTGGCTTATTTGTCGCTGATGCACCGCTATCGCAGGCAAGCCAGCTCCCACATTGGATCTCAGTAGACACCACCGGTACTGGCAGCCAGAGGCACGTCTTTGAACTTCCCGGCCAGGCTTTGCAGCCCCCGCATCAACACCGTGGTGTCGACCCCCACCGCCACGAACGTCGCCCCCAACTCGATATAGCGTCGTGCGAGATTTTCATCTGCACTGAGAATCCCTGCGGCCTTACCCGCCTTGACGATACGCACGATGGCGTCCTCAATCGCCGCCTGTACCTGCGGATGCCCCGGGTTACCCCGATGGCCCATGGACGCGCTCAAATCTGCCGGGCCGATAAACACCCCGTCCACGCCTTCGACGGCGGCAATGGCGTCCAGATTGGCCAGGCCCTCGGCATTCTCAATCTGCACCAGCAGGCACATCTGCGCATCGGCCTGGTCGAGGTAATCAGCGATGCTGTTCCAGCGCGAGGCACGGGCCAGGGCGCTGCCGACCCCGCGAATACCCTGGGGTGGGTAGCGCAGGGCGCGCACTAGTTCTTGGGCCTGGGCAGCGTTTTCGACCATGGGCACCAGCAGCGTCTGCGCGCCGATATCCAGCAGTTGCTTGATCAGGGCCGTATCGCCGATCACCGGGCGAATCAACGCCTGGCTGGGGTAGGGCGCAATGGCCTGTAACTGCGCGAGCATGTCCCCCAGTTGGTTGGGCGCATGTTCGCCGTCGATCAACAGCCAGTCGAAACCGGCGTTGGCGGCCAGCTCCGCGCAGTAGGCGTTGGCAAGGCCGAGCCACAGGCCAATCTGTACCTCGCGGTTGTGCAGGCGTTGCTTGAAGCGGTTGACAGGCATGTCCATGAAAGCACTCCTGGATTCAGACGAAGCGGCAGGCAATCGAGCCGAGCAGGTCGTAGTCGACGTGGAAGGTATCGCCAGGGCGGGCTGCCACGGGGCGGGTAAACGAGCCGCCGAGAATCACCTGGCCGGGCAGCAGGGTGACGTCATAGGGCGCCAGCTTGTTAGCCAGCCACGCCACGCCCTTGGCCGGGTGGTTGAGCACCGCCGCCGACACCCCGGACTCTTCGATCACGCCATTGCGATACAACACCGCCGGCACCTTGCGCAGGTCGATCTCGGTGGGGCGCACGGCGCGGCCGCCGAGCACCACACCGGCGTTGGCGGCGTTGTCGGAGATGGTGTCGAACACCTTGCGCGTGGCGTTGGTGTGCGGGTCGACCTGCTGGATGCGGGCGTCGATGATTTCCAGCGCCGGGATCACCCATTCGGTGGCGTCGAGCACATCGAATACCGTGCAGTTTGGCCCTTTGAGCGGCTTGCCGAGGATGAAGGCCAGTTCCACCTCCACCCGTGGCACGATGAAACGCTCGAAGGGAATGTCGCTGCCTTCGTCGAAAAACATGTCGTCGAGCAGGGCGCCGTAATCGGGTTCGGTAATATTCGACGACACCTGCATGGCCCGTGACGTCAGGCCGATCTTGTGGCCCTTGAGCGTGCGCCCGTCCTTGATCTTTTGCGCGACCCATTCACGCTGAATGGCGTAGGCGTCCTCGATCGTCATGCCGGGGTAGTCGAGGGAAAACTGGCGCACCTGTTCGCGGCTGCGTTCGGCGCGGTCCAGGTGGGCGGCGGCCGCGAGGATTTGCTGGGAGTCGAGCATGGCAACGGTCTCTAGTGTGGGTTGACGATGGCGGCCTGGGTGCGCAGCACCAGCAAGCCACCGAGGGCGATAAACAGGGCGAGTACGTACAGGGCCAGGCTGGCGCTCTGGGTGGCGTCGCGCATCCAGCCGATCAGGTAGGGCGCGAGGAACGCCGCGATGCTGCCGAACGAGCTGATCATGGCGATGCCCGCCGCCTGGGTGGTGTGGGAGAGAAACGCCGGCGGCAGTTGCCAGAACATCGGCAGGGCGGCACTGGCGCCCATGCCGGCGACCACTAGGCCGCTCATCACCAGCAGTGCATTGCCGGGCGCCAGGCCCGCCACGGCGATACCAAGCGCGGCCATCAGCAACGGCACGCACAGGTGCCAGCGGCGTTCGCGGTGGCGGTCGGACGAGCGCCCGCAGCCGAGCATGAAGAAGCAACCGGCCAGGTACGGCACGGCACTGAGCAAGCCGACCTGGCTGTCACGGCCGATGCCAGCACCGTGAATCAGGGTGGGCATCCAGAACGCCAGGGTGTTGACCGCCAGCATCACCGCAAAGTACACAGCCACCAGCAGCCACACCTGCGGGTCACGCAGGATGCCGCCGAATGAGGTGATGGTCTTGCGCTGTTCCTCGTTGCTCAGTTGGGTGCGCAGTTGCTGTTTTTGCTCGGCAGTCAGCCAGTGCACCGACTCGAAGCTGTCCGGCAACCACTTGAGCACCACCAGCCCCAGCAAAACCACGGGCGCGCCTTCGATCAGAAACATCCACTGCCAGCCGCGCAGGCTGCCGACATCGTGGAAGTTTTCCAGGATCGCCCCGGAAATCGGCCCGCCCAGCACCCCGGCCATGGGCACCGCAATGGCAAACAATGCGGTGACCTGGGCGCGACGGCGTGCCGGGTACCAACGGTTGAGGAATACCAGGATCCCCGGGAAAAACCCGGCCTCGGCCACCCCCAGTAGAAAGCGCAGCACGTAGAACCCGCGTGCGCTCTCCACCCACAGCATGCCGGTAGAGAGCAGGCCCCATACCACCATCAGGCCGGCGATCCAGCGCCGTGGCCCGACGCGGTCCAGGGCGATGTTGCTGGGCACGCCGAACAGTGCGTAGGCAATGAAGAACAGGCCGGCGCCGAAGCCATACACGGTGTCGCTGAAGTGCAGGTCGCTGCTCATCTGCATCTTGGCAAAGCCGATGTTGATGCGGTCCAGATGGGCGAACAGGTAACACACCAGCAACAAGGGCATCAGGCGCCAGGTCACCAAACGATGGGTGCGGTCGTGCTCGGCAAGCTGCAGGCTTGCAGTGGAATGGGCTGTGCTCATGGTGGTGTTCTTTTTGTTGTAGGAGCGAGCTTGCTCGCGAAAAACGTTAACGAAAACGCAGCGCTGTTGGATCCGCCGTGCCTGAAGGTTTTTCGCGAGCCAGCTCGCTCCTACAGGGGGGCGGGGTCGTTTCAGCTTGTCGCGTTGTTCAGAAACGCATGCACATTGTTCTGCTTGAAGTTGAGCTGCGGGTGCAGCTCGATCATCTCGAACGACAACGCGAGCAAGCGCTGTGCCTGCAGCTCGGCGAAGTGCGCGATGATCACCGCGAACACCGCTTGGGCGACGGCCTCGCGCGTGGCCAGGTCGCGGCCATGGCCGACTTTGAGGGTCATGTGCACAAAGGCATAGTCATGCTTGCCGTCGGCCATGCGCCAGGTGTCCAGGCGTACGCCGCGACTGCGAATGCCGCCCAGCGGAAACACACCGCTGTCGCCCAGCACGCGGTGGACTTTTTCAAACAGGCCGGGCAAGTCGGCCTGCTGTTCGAGGTTGTCGGTGTACTCAGCGATAAAGTGCGGCATGGGGCTCTCCCAGGGTTAAAGCGGGAAAATCGCGTTGATCTGGCCGGTGCCCGAACTGCCGAACGGCGGCGTGATGATCTCGGCCGGCTTGGCATAGTCCGGCCCACCCAGCAGGCCCAGGAGCATGGCGGTGTCGTGCATCTTGCCTTCGCCAAAACAGTGTTCGGCGTAGTCGGGCAGCATGGCGCAGAACTCTTTGAAGCGACCTTGCTTCCACATTTCCACGACATGCAGGTCCACCTGCTTGTCGAATTCGCGGGTCCAGTTGTGGATATTCGCCTCAGCCTCACGGTCGTCCGAGAACCGATGGGACAGCGAGCCGGACGCCAGCACCAGCACCTTGCGGTCGCTCTTTTCGATCGCCCGGCGCACAGCGGCGCCGAAGGCAAAGCTGTCTTCCAGGCGATGCCAGGCGCACCAGGCAGCGATGGAAATGACCTTGAATTTCTGTGCGTCGGGCACGCCCATATGCATGTAGCGCATGGGCACCAGGGTGCCGTATTCCAGCTCCAGGCTCGGGATGTTGTGGGCCATGCTGCGCACGCCAGCCAGGTTGGCTTCGGCGGCGATCAGCTCGCCCAGCTCGGGGCAACCGGGGTAGGCGTAGTCCATGTTCTTGATGAAGTGCGGCAGTTCGTTGCTGGTGTAGGTGCCCTGGAACTGTTCGCCGCAGTTGACGTGGTAGCCGCTGTTGACCAGCCAGTGCACGTCGAACACCACCGCGGTGTCGGCCCCCTGTTCGCGGGCACGCCGGCCGATTTCCTTGTGTCCGGCAATGGCCGCTTCGCGACAGCCGTGATGCTTGCCGGGCAGTTCCGACAGGTACATCGACGGTACGTGGCAGATCTTGGCTGCCAGAACCACTTCGCCCATGATGACTCTCCTGAATAATTATTCTTGTATGGCCTGTGAGGTCCCTGTGGGAGCTGGCTTGCCTGCGATGGCATCGACTCGGTACGGCTGAAGGACCGCGGTGTCTGCATCGCGGGCAAGCCCGGCTCCCACAGGAGGCTTGTTTGATCCTGGGCTACACGCCCCAGCGCGGAATGTGATGACTGCCCATGGAAATACACACGTTCTTGATCTCGGCAAACACTTCAAAGCTGTACTGGCCGCCCTCACGGCCGGTGCCCGAGCCTTTGACCCCGCCAAACGGCTGGCGCAAATCCCGTACATTCTGGCTGTTGATAAATACCATGCCCGCTTCGATACCGCGCGCCAGGCGGTGGGCCTTGCCGATGTCCTGGGTCCAGATGTAGGAGGCCAGCCCGTATTCGGTGTCGTTGGCCAGTTGCAGCGCCTCGGCTTCATCCTTGAACGGAATCAGGCACACCACCGGGCCGAAGATTTCTTCCTGGGCGATGCGCATCCGGTTGTTCACGTCGGCAAACACCGTTGGCTGGATAAACTGGCCGCGGCGCAGGTGCGCCGGCAGGTTGGCCGGACGTTCCAGGCCGCCAGCCAGCAGCGTGGCGCCTTCCTCCAGGCCGATCTTGATATAGCCGGTGACCTTGTCGTAATGGGCCTGGGTGATCATCGAGCCGACCTGGGTGTTCGGGTCCTGGGGGTCGCCGACGATCAAGCGCTTGGCGCGCGCCGCGAACTCGGCGACAAATTGCGGGTAGACGCTTTCCTGGATGAAGATGCGGCTGCCGGCGGTGCAGCGCTCGCCGTTGAGGGAAAAGATCGTGAACAACGCGGCGTCGAGGGCGCGTTCCAGGTCGGCGTCTTCAAAAATCAGCACCGGCGACTTGCCGCCCAGTTCCATGGAATACTTTTTCAGGCCGGCGCTCTGCATGATTTTCTTGCCGGTGGCGGTGCCGCCGGTAAAGGAAATCGCCCGTACATCCGGGTGCCGTACCAGTGCATCGCCAGCGGTGGCGCCGTAGCCCTGGATCACATTGAGCACGCCATTGGGAATCCCGGCCTCCACCGCCAGGCGCCCCAGTTCATTGGCGGTCAGCGGCGACAGTTCCGACATCTTCAACACCGCCGTATTGCCCAGTGCAAGGCACGGCGCGGTCTTCCAAGTGGCGGTCATGAACGGCACGTTCCACGGCGACACCAGCCCGCATACGCCTACCGGCTGGTACAGGGTGTAGTTGAGCATCTGGTCGTCCACCGGGTAGGTGTGGCCGTCCATGCGGGTACAGACTTCAGCGAAGAAATCGAAGTTGTGCGAGGCTCGCGGGATCAACACGTTTTTGGTCTGGTGGATCGGCAGGCCGGTGTCCAGGGTTTCCAGTTCGGCCAGGCGTGGCACGTTCTGTTCGATCAACTCGCCCAGCTTGCGCATCAAGCGCGCGCGCTCCTTGGCCGGCGTACTGGCCCACTTGGGAAACGCTGCCTTGGCCGCCGCCACGGCTTGCGCGACTTCTTCGACGCCGCCGCTGGCCACTTCGCCGATAGGCTCGCCGGTGGCCGGGTTGTAGTTGATAAAGGTGTCTTTGCTTTCGACCTCACGGCCGTTGATCCAGTGTTTGATCATGGTGCTCAAGCCTCTTTGCGCGCGGAGAAAAACTCCGTTTCACTGACAATACGGTTGACCAGGCGGCCCACGCCTTCGACTTCCACCACCACTTCATCCCCCGGTACCACATCGGCCAGGCCCTCGGGCGTGCCGGTGGCGATCATGTCGCCCGGTTGCAGGGTCATGAAGCTGGACAGGTATTCGATGAGGTAGGGGATATCGAAAATCATGTCTTTCGTGCTGCCTTCCTGGCGCAGTTCGCCGTTGATCCAGGTGCGCAATTTCAGGTTGCCTGGGTCGGGCACATCGGCGACATCGACGATCCACGGGCCGACCGGGGTGGTGGCGTCGCGGTTTTTCACGCGCAGGTTGGGGCGGTAATAGTTTTCCAGGTAGTCGCGGATCGCATAGTCGTTGCACACCGTGTAACCGGCCAGGTAGTCCAGGGCGTCGGCGCGCTTGACGTTGCGCGCGGTCTTGCCAATCACCGCCACCAGCTCGCACTCGTAGTGCATGTAGGCGACGTTGTCCGGGCGCCAGGTGACTTGGCGGTGGCCGGTGTAGGTGCCCACCGATTTGATAAAGGCCAGCGGTTCGGTCGGCGGCGTAAAGGCCAGTTCGGCGGCGTGGTCGGCGTAGTTCAAACCCAGGGCGAACATGTTGCCGGTGGCGGGTGGCAACCATTGCACTTGGTCTTCGGCCAGCAACCGCCCATCCTCCAGGCGCACGCTGCAGTCGGTTTGCACCAATACGTTGTGGGTTGCACCTTCAAAGCGGATACGCGCGCGTTTCATGCCGATGCCTCTGCTGCAATGGTGTTGCTCAGACGGCCAATGCCGGTGATGTCGACCTCAACCTGGTCGCCCGGCTGAACATCCACGCGGCCTTCCGGGGTGCCGGTGATCAGCACATCGCCGGGGTACAGGGTCATGAACTCGCTGATCTCGGCGATCAATTGCGGGATGTCCCGTACCCAATGGGCGGTTGAGCTTTCCTGGCGCAGCTCGCCATTGACGAACAGCTTGAGGCTCAATTGATTGGGGTTGGCCACTTGATCCCGCGCCACCAGCTGTGGGCCCAGGGCGCAAAACCCATCGCGGCATTTGGCTTTGACGGCAGGGCGGTAGTAGCTGTCTTCCGGCAGGCTGAATTCATTCACCACCACATACCCGGCCACATGCGCCATGGCGTTCTCCAGGCTGACACGGCTGGCGCGCTGACCGATCACCACGCCCAGCGCCGGGCCCGGTTGCAGGCGCTCGCCGTGCGGGTGTAGCACCACGCCGTCGTGCCCATTGCGGGTGTTGGGGGTTTTGATAAACAGCACCGGCTTGGTCGGCGGCTGCTGGTAGGGCGCCTGCTGGAAGGCGGCGAGATGCTGGTCCAGCAGGCCCTGGTAGTTCAGCGCAACGCCGAACAGGGTGCCGCTGGCAACATCATGCAGAGTACGGCTCATGCGTTTCTCCTGGCGGTGACGACGGCTGCACAGGCCGTTCGTTAAGTTGTTAACGTTATAATTAATATGTTAACTACCGTCAAGCGTGGCACACTGCGCTGGCCTCACAACAACAAGAAGAGAGCCCCGTGAAGCCGATTCCCAACATCAACATCGGGCAGGTCTACGACCAGCGCTACAGCGACGCCGAGGTGCATTACGACAAGCTCGGCAACCTGGCGGGTTTTTTCGGGCGCAATATGGCGGTGCATCGCCATGACCGGTTTTTCCAGGTGCATTACGTCAAGAGTGGCGCGGTGCGGGTGTATCTGGATGACCACCAATACGTTGAATCGGGGCCGATGTTTTTTCTCACGCCGCCCACGGTGGCCCACGCTTTTGTCACCGAGGCCGATGCCGACGGGCATGTGTTGACGGTGCGCCAGCAGCTGGTGTGGAGCTTGATCGACGCCGACCCCAGCCTGGCTTCCGGTGCCGCATGTGTCGCCTTGAATGGCGACGCCGAGGGTCTGGAGCAACTCTTCGAGGCGCTGTGCAGTGAGATCAACGCCGAACGGGCAGGGCGCGCCGCCGCCCTCGACAGTCTGACGCGGCTGATCATGATCCGCCTGCTGCGCCTGTGCGCCCACGCCCAGCCCGCACGTCCGACAGCCCATGAAGACCTGCGTATCTTCCATCGCTTCAACGAACTGATCGAAGCCCACTATCTGGAACATTGGCCGTTGGCGCGTTATGCCCAAGGTATTGGCGTGACCCAGGCGCGGCTCAATGAAGTGTGCCGGCGCATCGCCGACCTGCCCTCCAAGCGCCTGATCCTTGAACGGCTGATGCAGGAGGCCAAGCGCCTGCTGTTGTTTACCGGCAGTTCCGCAAATGAAATCTGCTACCAACTGGGGTTCAAGGACCCAGCGTATTTCAGCCGGTTTTTCTTGCGGCACGCGCAGATGACGCCGGGGGAATATCGGGTGCGTCAGTCGGCGATACGCTGAGGATTGTTCGGAAAAAAAGCGCAATGCTGAGGAATTTTCTGATAGTGGTCCGTTGAACGAGAAGGATGTTGTTACCTGTCTGGCAGGAACTTTTCCGACCGCCTGGCCACGCATGAGTACTTGTTCAGTGCAGGCTTTCGGCAGCGGCGGTGAGCAAGTAGCGCCTGATAGTTTTCGCTTGTCCTCCTTCGATTAAATGAGACTTCCTACAATGCTCACGCACACTCAGCCTGCTTACTCACCTGCGCACTCAACGTTTGCACAGCCTGATAAAACCCTTGATCAACCCGTTACAGATCGACCCAATCACCTTGGTCAATTACCGGCACATTATCCGATTGGCCCAAGCGTTAACTCAAACCGTGACGCAGAGTTGGGGGAGCTGTTGAAGTTGTTGGGTACATTAGTCGTGGCACTTAAAACATGGATGAGCAGGGAGAATGAGACGCCGAAACCCCAGCCACCCGTTGCGGCTTACCCAACCCCTGTTGTGAGTTCGCCGCATAGGCCACTGATGAATACGGAGCCTGCACCTGACACCGTACCAACCGTTAAAAGTGTATGGAAAGAACACTTGGCGCCCTTCATGAACCGGCCGAACCTGGCCAAGACCCGTAGCGCGTTTGATACCGAGCTCGCTGAGATGTTTTCAGATAAAAACTATGAGCCAATCACTACGTTTATGTCTGAAAAACCTAAAGGGCAAAAGCCTGACGACCTGCGCAATGGGTTGCGTGCCACGTATGAGAACTTTCCTTACCTGGGCGCCTTGGGCCGAGAGGAGCACGTGGCCGCGATCAAGGTTGCCATGGCTACATTCGGGCAAAGCCCTGTCGGGATTTTCAAGCACGTCGTCAAACATGGTGACCACTATGACGTGACGATGCGAGACGGCGTCAAGCTGACAATCACCGTTGAAGAACTTGAACTGGCGGCCAGGGCGGCAAAGTTCAGTGGCGGCGATGAAGGTATGGTCAAGGATGCGCAATTTCTGTTTGGCGTGATGATCAAGCGCCAACACATTGAGCTGGCGCGCGAGAGGGCCGCGAACCGTTTCTTCAGCCATTATGAAAAAGACAGCGCGTACCATGCCGAGGCTAGTTATCCGGGTGTACTGGTGGGGGCCGGGGGCGGCATCGACGGTGACACGGCGCTGTCCTATCTGGGGCTTAAAGAACATATGCAGGTTATCGAGGCCAGTGCATTGGGCGCGCAGATCGGCGTGCCCTTGGACAAAGGCGAGAGAAACAAGAACGGCGTGATTATTGAAGGCGTGATGGAGGGTCAGTTATACAACAGGCCGGTTTCACCGTCATTGAAGGTGGTCACCCTTCGCGGGTAATTTAAAGTATTCGGTAAGTGTCAGGAGGTTATTCAACATGTTAGTGTCTTCCGTGAACGCTGCTGCTTTTGGTCATGCCAGAACGAGCGATGCCGTAACTTCTCCAGTGGTTTTGTCCTCTTCCAACCCGCCTGCGCCAGCCAGCGAAGCCAAACAACTCAGTAGCCTGGTAGGCGAGTTGGAGCGTCTGTTGGCGACGTTATCCGCTCGGTTGAAACCGAAGGTTGATTCAGTACCTTTGCCTGCGAGTGTCACCGCTAACCGCAACGTCAATCGTGACGAATTCTTGAAAGGTACACCTGCGAATACGGGCATCAAGCCCACTGATATTTTCAAAGACTTTTACCAATTGACCGAAGGTAATTGTGTGACGATATCCGCCATTAAGGCCGCAATGATGAGATTCGGCCATAACCCTTACGGTATTTACAAATCCATCGTGGTCACCGACACCGGCTATCGTATTGTCACGCGCGATGGGTTCAAGCTGCACATCACCCATGACGAACTGAAGCAGGCCAAGGCCGGCGCCAACTTCGGCACCGACCGGCCCAACGATGTTCTGGTCAATGCGCACTTTCTATATGCCGTCAGTGCCAAACGCGCTTACCTCGAAAATAACGACGGGGAGGCTAATAAGAGTTTTGCCGCCGCCATACGCAGCCTCAATGATGGAGAGTATCCGGGACAGGCCTTGCGTCGCCTGGGCTTGAAAGACTTCGTTGCGCCCGCAACCCTTCAGGACTTCCTGAACGGCGCTATCGGCACGGTCAACAGCGGGTTTCATTCGATGGCCGTGGTGGGCGGCTTCCTGGACAGTTACGGGCACAAACAGCCACTGGAAAGCCGCGATGCACACAGTCATGCCGCGGTTGGGCTCAAGTTACTCTAACGCGCAGCCGCCAGGCTCGGCCACTCACTCCACGCGCCACCCAACGCCGTATACAGGTTCACCTCGGCGACCAACTGCGCCAGCCGGTCCACAATCAGCGCCTGTTGCGCGCTGAACAGCGAACGCTGGGCATCGAGGAACGTCAGGTTGCTGTCCACGCCGCTGCGGTAGCGGTGTTGGGCCAGGTTGTAATAAGTCTGGTTGGCCTCGACGAAATCCCGTTGCGCCTCCAGTTGGTCGTTGAAGGTCTGGCGCGCCGCGAGGCCGTCAGCGACTTCCTGGAAGGCGGTCTGGATGGATTTTTCGTATTGGGCCACCGTGATGTCTTTTTGCAGCCTGGCGTAATCCAGGCTGGCGCGCAGGCTGCCGGCGTTGAAGATCGGCAGATTGATCTGCGGCTGGAACGCCCAGCTGCCCGAGCCGCCCTTGAACAGCCCCGAAAGCTCCTTGCTGGTGCTGCCCGCGTTTGCTGTCAGGGTCACGGAGGGAAAGAACGCGGCACGGGCCGCACCGATATTGGCGTTGGCCGCCTGCAACTGGTATTCGGCCTGGAGGATATCCGGGCGGCGTTGCAGCAGGTCGGAGGGTAAGCCGGCGGGCACGCGGGCGACCAGATCGTCGGCCAATGGGCGCGCAGGCAGGTGTTCATCCACCGGGCCACCCACCAACAGTGTGAGGTTGTTGAGGTCCTGGGCCACCTGGCGTTCATAGCGGGCTACGCTGGCGCGGGTACTTTCTACCGCTGTGCGTGCTTGCACTACGTCCAGCGCCGAGGCTTTGCCTGCGCTTTTACTGCGGCGGGTCAATTGCCAGCTGTGGTCGTTGGCGACCAGGGTTTGCTCGGCCAGGGCCAGCAGTTCCTGATCGGCGCGCCAGGTCAGGTAGGCATTGGCGACGTTGGCCACCAGGCTCAATTGCGTGCTGCGCCGCGCTTGTTCGCTGCCCAGGTAAGTGAGCAACGCCTGTTCGCTGAGGCTGCGCACGCGGCCGAATAGATCCAGCTCATAGGCACTCAGGCCCAAGGTGGCGGAATAGTTGGAGGTGATCGCCGATTTGCCGGTGCCGGTCACGCTCCCTGGCAACTTCTGGCGCTTTCCGGCGCCTGTGGCAGAGATTGCCGGGAACAGATCCGCGCGCTGGATTCGGTACTGCGCCTGGAACGCTTGCACATTCAGGGCCGCCACCCGCAGGTCGCGGTTGTTGACCAGCGCATCATTAATCAGCTGTTGCAGCGCCGGGTCGTGGAACAGCTGCTGCCAGTCTGGGTTTTGCGCCTGGGTGCCGGCCTGCGCCAGGCGGTAGACACCGCCTTGGGGGTACTGCGCAAGCGTCGGCGCGGCTGGCCGCTGATACTCGGGGATCAGCGAGCAACCGCCGAGCATCCAGACTATGCCGACGGTGCACAGTGCTCGTGTGTTCATCAGGCGCCCACCATCCATTTGGCCAGGCCATGCCGGCCGCTCACGCCCAGCTTGGCGGCGGCGCGCTTGAGGTAGGTCTCGATCGAGCTGTTTTTGACACTGAGTTTCTCCGCGATTTGCGGCACGGTGCCGCCGGTCAGCAGACCGAGGCACACTTCCTGTTCCCGCGCCGAAAGGGTGATGTCGCTCAAAGACAAGCGTTTGTAGAACTCACGCTGTAACTGCGATTGTTCCAGCAGGGTATGGGCCGGCTCAGTCTCGGCGTGTGGCGCCTGGCGCAGGCTCTGGGCATGCCGCTCCATCAACGGCAACAGCGTATCCGACAGGCACTTGAGAAACGACAACTCAGCCAGGGAAAACCCCTGCTGGGTCGGCGGGCGGTAGAACGAAATCACACAGCGTCGATTGCCCTGGCGCGATACCAGGTTGCACTGGTGCGAGGTGCCGCGCGGGTGCGCGCTGTTGGCCTTGGCGTTCATCTGGATCAGCAGCGGGTCTTGCATGTGCAGCATCTGCCGCAACAGCGGGTGGTCGTTCAGCGCATGCAAGGTCTGGGGCACCGTCAAATCCTTTTTCACCCCGGCGCTGCCCAGTAACTTGATGTCCAGCACGCGGTCGCGCAGTTCATCCAGGGTCCATTCGCTGAGGTCTACCAGGTGAATCGGTACCCACTTGCCCACCAACTGCAACATCGTGGCGGCGAAATGTTCGTCGCCGCTGTTTGAAATCAACTCGCCCATTTCGGCATAGAAATGCGGGCCGCAGGTGCCGCCAATACTTGGGGTCAGACTCATAGCCATCTCATCCTTGATGTCGAAAACCGTCAACGGTTGCCCAGGGCCTGTGCAGGGCGCTCCGTACTGCTTGAACGTAACTCGGCGTTCGAGATTTTATTTAGCCATGGGGATTTGTCCTACGTATGTAGTGGAAACGAGGGACACAAGCTGCCATAAAAATTGCGCCATTAATCCGACGTTTCTCATGAGTGAAGCCGGCTACGTACAAGCGTAAGTTATTTTTAGTTTTGCTTAACATGCTGAAATTAATAAGGAAAATAACAAAATTAGGAAATATCAAAAACGCCACTATCGATCAGCTATAGCCAATTTCCTACAGCGCTTTAATCGTTTCAGTCATGAACCTGCGACCAACCCATTTCCATCCGTTTGAATGTCCGGGTTTCGGGTGACAGACACCCGCCGGCGGCCATGCTCCAATCCGGCAACTTCGGCGTAATGAGCCACCTCTGCGCGGCCAGTGCCTGACCCCCATGAGAAGGATCTTATGCAGCATTCCTCCAGCCTGCCGGCCCGCTTCCCCCTCACTGGCGCCCAACAAGACATTTGGCTCGACCAACTGCGCGTGGGCGATTCACCGCTGTACAACATTGGCGGCTACCTGGATTTTGCCGGCACCGTCGAGCCCGAACGCATGCAGCATGCTGTCGCACTGCTGGTGGCCCGTCACGATGCGCTACGCACCCAACTGCACACCGACGCCAATGGCCTGCCTGGGCAAACATTCGCCCCTGAGCTGAGGGTGGAAATGGCGCTGCATGATTTCTCCGCGCTGCCCGACCCATCCGCGGCAAGCCAAACCTTGATGCAGGCGCAAATGGCTCGGCCCTACGCCCTGAGCGGCGAACCACTTTGCCGTTTTTTCCTGGTCAAACTTGACGATGATCACTACCGCCTCGGCACCCAGGCTCATCACCTGATCCTCGACGGCTGGGGCTTCGGCCAGATGCTGCAATCCCTCGCGCAGCTCTACAGCGCCCTGGAACAGGGGCGCGTCACCGAGCCGCTGGCGCCGTCCTACATCGACTTTATTGACACCGACCAACGTTACCTGCAATCGGCCCGCTACACCCGCGACCGCGACTATTGGCTGGGCAAATACCAGGTGCTGCCCGAGCCGCTGCTCACCCCCAGGCACAGCGCAAAGACGTCGAGCAACACCTGGGTGCAAGGCTTTCCGGTGGCGCTGCTCAACCGCATGGAGCAGGTTGCCAACCAGTACCAGGCGTCGGCCTTTCATGTGTTGCTGGCGGCGATGTACGTGTATTTCACCCGCACCAGCCAACGGCAGGAATGGGGGGTGGGGCTGCCGATTCTCAACCGCTCCAACGCGCGTTTTCGCGCCACCGTGGGCCTGTTCACTCAGGTCAGCGCGGTACGTTTTGCGTTCAGCGAGGGCGTGTCTTTCGGCGCCCTGGTGCGTGGCATTCGTGACCAGCTCAAGCAGGACTTTCGTCATCAGCGCTTCCCGTTGAGTGAGATGAACCGCGAGTTGGGCTTGCGCCGAACAGATCGCGGGCAACTCTTCGACGTGTCGGTATCGTTCGAGCAGGACGACCACGACCTGCGCTTCGGTCAGGTCCAGGCCCGCGCGATCAAAGTCTCCAATCAGCATGAAGGGCTACCGCTGGCCATTCACCTGCGCAGCCACCGCTACCAAGACAATGCGTGGCTGCATTGCGTCTACAACGAGGCGTACTTCCAGGCGCACGACGTGCAGGCGTTGGCTCAGCGTTTCATCGGGCTGCTGGAGCAGGGGCTGGAGGACACTGCGCTGCCCATCGGCGAGTTTTCCATGCTGCTGCCCGAGGAGCAGGCCCGATTGCAGCACTGGAACGCCACCGCGCAGCCCAACGCTACGCCGCAAACCCTGCACCAGCGCATTGAAGCCCAGGCCGCACGCACGCCTCACGCTATTGCGGCGGTATATCAGGACCGCCCACTGAGCTACACCCAACTCAACCGCCAGGCCAATGCACTGGCCCATCAATTATTAGCGCTCGGCGTACAGCCCGATGACCGTGTCGCAATCCTGGCCCGGCGTGGCCTCGACACCCTGGCGGGGCTGTTGGCGATCCTCAAGTCCGGCGCCTGCTACGTGCCGCTGGACCCGGCCCATCCCGCCGAACGCCTGGAGTATTTGCTGCACGACAGCGCACCCGCTGCCATCCTGACCCAGCAGAACGTGCGCCAGCGTCTGCCCGTCTCGACGGTACCGGTGATCGCGCTGGAGCCTGGCAGCGCATCCATCGACAGTAACCCTCAGGTCGCGGTCACGCCGTCCAACCTGGCTTATGTGATTTACACCTCGGGTTCCACCGGCTTGCCCAAGGGCGTGATGGTTGAACATCACAGCGTGTCGAACCTGGTGGATTGGCATTGCCAGGCGTTCGACCTGCACGCGGGCAGCCACACCGCCAGCGTCGCAGGCTTCGGTTTTGATGCCATGGCTTGGGAAGTCTGGCCGGCCTTGTGCGTGGGCGCGACCTTGCACCTGCCACCGGCCCCCGAAGGCGCGGAAGATATCGACGCGTTGCTTGGCTGGTGGCGCTCGCAACCGTTGGATGTGTGTTTCCTGCCCACGCCTGTGGCCGAATATGCGTTTAGCCAGGGGCTGGGGCATCCCACCTTGCGCACCTTGCTGATCGGCGGCGACCGCCTGCGCACCTTCACCCAGGCACAGACGTTCGCGGTGGTGAACAACTACGGCCCCACCGAAGCCACCGTAGTGGCAACCTCGGGGCTTGTCGAGGTGGGCCAGCCGTTGCATATCGGCGCGCCGGTCGCTAATGCCCGGGTCTACCTGTTGGATGCGCAACAGCGCCCGGTGCCGATTGGCGTGGCGGGGGAGTTGTATGTCGGCGGCAAGGGCGTGGCGCGGGGGTACCTGAACCGTCCGGAGCTCAGTGCCGAACGTTTTCTCGACGACCCTTTCAGCGGCGGTCACATGTACCGCACCGGCGACCTGGCGCGCTGGCTGCCAGACGGCAATCTCGACTACCTGGGGCGCAACGACGACCAGGTAAAAATCCGTGGCGTGCGCATTGAACTGGGAGAAATCGAGTCGGCCCTGGCCAGCCATCCGGCGCTTCAGGATGCAGTGGTGCAGTTTCGCGACGGGCAATTATGGGCCTGGTTTGTGCCTCGTCAGCCTGTGGCGATCGAAGCGCTGCGTACCCACCTGCAAGCCTCGCTGCCGGACTACATGCTGCCAGCGGCTTACGTGCGCCTCGACGCGTTACCCCTCACCGCCAACGGCAAGCTCGACCGCCGAGCCTTGCCGTCGCCGACCCAGGAAGCCTTTATCACCCGCGGCTTCGAAGCGCCACAGGAGGGTGTGGAAACCACACTGGCGCAGATCTGGGCCGAGTTGCTGCACGTGCAGCCAGTGGGCCGCCATGACCATTTCTTCGAGCTGGGCGGGCATTCGCTATTGGCGGTGCAGTTGGTGCAGCGCATGCGCGAGGCCGGCCTGCGCGCCGATGTGCAAGTGCTGTTCGGCCAGCCCACCGTGGCGGCGCTGGCGGCGGCGTGTGTCGGTCACGAACAGGCGGTGCCGGCCAATCGAATCCCGGCCGGTTGCACCCATATCACCAAGGATCTGCTCGCCCTGGCCGAACTTGACCAAACCAGCCTCGACCGCATCGTCGCCGGCATCCCCGGTGGCGCCGCCAACGTGCAGGACATCTACCCGCTGGCGCCGTTGCAGGAAGGGTTGCTCTACCACCACCTCACCGACGCGCACGACCCGTACCAGCAACAGGCGCTGTTCAGTTTTGCGCATCGTGAGCAACTGGGGGCCTTCGCCAGTGCCCTCCAACAGGTGATTGATCGCCACGATATTTTGCGCACCAGCCTGGTGTGGGATGCCCTTGAACAACCGATGCAGGTGGTGTGGCGCCAGGCGCAGCTGCGGCTCGAACCGCTGCGCGATCCGGCGCAACCCCTGGACTTGCGCCAGGCGCCGCTGATGGCCCTGGATTACGCCGAGGAGCCCGAGCACCAGCGCTGGGTCGCCAGGCTGCGCTTTCATCATCTGGTCAACGATGCCACGTCGACCACGCTGCTGGTGGACGAGATTCGTGCCCATCTGCTGGGTCAACAGGCGCAACTGCCTGTGCCCGTGCCTTATCGCAACATGGTGGCGCACGCCCGTTCGACCCTGCGCCAGGCGGCGCACGAAGCGTTCTTTCGAGAGCGTCTGGCGGATGTGGGTGAGCCGACCTTGGCGTTCGGCCTGCAGGAGCGCCAGGCCAATCGTGCCGAGACCGAAGAGGCGCAGCGCACGCTCAGCGACACGCTCAATGTGCGCCTGCGCAGCCAGGCCCGAGCCCTGGGGGTGAGTGCTGCGAGCCTGTTCCACCTGGCCTGGGCCCAGGTGCTCAGCCGTGTCGCGGGCCGCGAAGACGTGGTGTTCGGCACGGTGCTGCTCGGCCGCTTGCAAGCCGGCGAGGGCGCCGAGCGGGCCTTGGGCATGTTCATCAATACCTTGCCGCTGCGCCTGCGCCTGGCCGGGCAAAACGTGGCACAGGCGTTGCACGACACCCACGCACAACTGAGCGCCTTGCTCGCCCATGAACAGGCGTCGCTGGCATTGGCCCAGCGCTGCAGTGGGGTGACCGGGCTGTTCAACAGCCTGCTCAACTACCGTCACACCTCGGCCGACCCCGAGCTGAACCTGGTGCCGGGCATTGCCTTGCTCAGCAGTGAAGACATCCTCAGTTACCCGTTGATGCTCACGGTGGACGACCTGGGCAGTGGCTTGCGGCTCAAGGCAAAAACGCCACACGCAGTCGGCGCTGAACGGGCCTTGGACTACTTGGACACCACGCTGAACGGCCTGGTGGACGCACTGGAAAACACGCCGAAAATGCCGTTGCGCGAGGTGCCAGTGTTGCCCGCCGGCGAACTGCGCAGATTGCTGGTGGACTTCAACGCGACCGTCACCGACTACCCGCATACATCGACCGTGCAAGCGCTGTTTGAAGCCCATGTGCGACGAATCCCCGATGCCATCGCGGTGCAGACGGATGAGCAGGCATTGACCTACCGGGCGCTCAACGAGCGCGCCAACCAACTGGCCTTCCACTTGCGCGAGCACGGCGTACAGCCCGACGCTCGGGTGGCGTTGTGCGTAGAACGTGGGTTGGACCTGGTGGTGGGCTTACTGGGCATTCTCAAGGCAGGGGGGGCCTATGTGCCCCTCGACCCCGGTTACCCACGCGAGCGCCTGGCCTACATGCTCGCCGACAGCCAGCCGGTGGCGTTGCTGGTACAGGCCGCCACCCGCAAAGTGGTGGGCGATGTCTCGGTCCCGCTGATCGACTTCGACCACTGCACCTGGCGCCAGGCACCGAGCGACAACCCACACGTGCCAGGCTTGAGCGTCGCCAACCTTGCCTACGTGATGTACACCTCGGGCTCCACCGGCACGCCCAAGGGCGTGATGATCGAGCATCGCGGCCTGGGCAACCTGCTGCATTGGGGCTCGCAACTGTGCCCGAACGCCGAAGGCGGCGCCTTGTTGCAGCGTGCGCCGTTCAGCTTCGACGGTTCTGTGTGGGAGCTGTTCTGGCCGTTGAGCAACGGCATGCGCCTAGTGTTGGCGCGGCCCGATGGGCACCGTGAACCGGCTTACCTGGCTCAGGTGATTCGCACGCAGCAGATCAGCGTGATCAAGTTCGTGCCCGCCATGTTGCAGCAGTTTCTTGACCTGGACGAATCGGCCCTGTGCACCAGCCTCACCGACGTACTGTGCGGCGGCGGTGAACTCACCGCCGCCCTGGCCCGTGGCGTACAGGCACGCTTGCCCAGGGTGCGTTTGCATAACGTGTACGGCCCCACCGAAGCCACAGTGGACAGCAGCGCCTGGACCCTCGAACCCGGCGCGCCGGTGCCCACCCTGCAACTGCCGATTGGCCGACCCATCAACAACACCCGCCTGTATGTGCTGGACGCCCATGATGCGCCGGTGCCCATGGGCGTCAGCGGCGAACTGCACATCGGCGGCGTCGGCGTTGCCCGTGGTTACCTGGGCTTGGAACAGCTGACTGCCGAACGTTTTATCGACAGCCCCTTCGTGCCCGGCGACCGCCTGTATCGCACCGGCGACCTGGTGCGCTACCTGCCCGACGGCACTCTTGAATTCCTTGGGCGCAACGACTTCCAAGTCAAACTGCGCGGCGTGCGCCTGGAACTGGGCGAGATCGAAGCACACCTGGCCGCCCACCCGGCGCTGCACGAGGTGGCGGTATTGATTTGCGATGAGCGCCTGGTGGCCTACTTCACCCTGCGCGGCCAGGCGCCGAGCCTGCAAGCCTTGCGTGACCATGTGCTGGAACACCTGCCGGAATACATGGTGCCGGCCGCCTTCGTGCAACTCGACGCACTGCCCCTTAACCCCGCCGGCAAACTCGACCGCAAGGCCCTGCCGGCACCGGGGCTGGAGGCCGTGCTTAGCCGAGCCTACGAAGCGCCAGTGGGCGAGGTGGAAACCCTGATGGCCGGGATCTGGGCCGACGTGTTGAAACTCGAACGGGTAGGACGCCATGACCACTTCTTTGAACTGGGCGGGCACTCCCTACTGGCAGTGAACCTGGTAGCCCGCCTGCGCAAGGCCGGGCTGGACGTGGACGCACGCACCTTGTTCAGCCAGCCCACGCTGGCGCAACTGGCCGCGAAAACGCTGGCCCAGGCCCCTCGCGTAGAAGCCCCCTATACCGCCATCCCCCAACTCAACCGCCGTCGACGGATTTAGCTCAGGCACTGCGATCCAATGTGGGAGCTGGCTTGCCTGCGATGGCATCGACTCGGTATGCCTGAACTACCAAGGTATTTGCATCAAATACCACTGTAGGAGCGAGCTTGCTCGCGAAAAACCTCAACGATAACGCGTGCCTCCTGAATAAACGCGGCGCCTGTGAGTTTTTCGCGAGCAAGCTCGCTCCTACAGAGACCGATCCACCTTAGTCTTGGCTATCGCCAACAAATGCCACACCGCCAGAATCTTCGCCATGAAAAAGGCCAGCAAGCACAGTGCCTCAGCGTATCCCCGGAACAAACGCCACACTCCCTCCCTCACGCGCCCTGAACAACCGCTCCCCATTATCCGGCTGGGTCGTCACCACCTGATGGTCCACCCCCAGAAACGCCAACGGCGTCGGCTCGTCCTTGGAATACTGCGCGACGATTATCGTGCGTTGCGGATCAAACCCCTGGCCGCTGGTTTTCTCCAGCCAGGCCATGAACGCGGCGCTGTCGCCCTGGCGCGGGAAGTCCTGGCTTTCGCTGACGTAGTAGAAAGGCTTGCCGTGGTTTTGCAGGTACATGGGCAGCTTGTTGTCGACCTCTACCAGCACCAGTTGCCATTGGTTCCAGGGCGCGCTTTTCTCCGCCTGGGCTTGCAGGTCGGTGGCGAAGCGGGTAACGCCGCCGTTGCCGTTGGTCCAGGGGTAGATCACGCCCAGCACCAGCAAGAGCAGGCCCGCGCTGAGGCCAAAGCCTGTTTGCCAGCGCGGCCAGCTTGAAGGTTTTTTGCGCAGGCGTTCACTCAGCCACCAGGCACCGAGCAGTTGGGCAAAGGGCGCCAGCGGCAACACGTAGTAGCTGCGGCGGCTGCCGCTGGCGGTGAAGAATACAAACAACAGGCCCAGGCCCCACACCAGCCAGCGCACGTTGGGCGGCGCCCTGCGCCAGTTGCGCACGGCCAGCCACAGGCCAAGTAACCAGCAGGGTGCCCAGGGCAGGGTGTAGACCGGCAGGTAAATCAGGTAGGTGTAGATCGGCCCCATATGGTCGAAGGGGTCGAAGAAGCGCACCACGTTTTCGCGGAACACCAGTTCCAGGCCGCTCTCGCCGTAAGTGGGGGCGCCGTAGCGGTGGGACAGCACAAAGGGAATCGCATACACCACGCCGGCGATGAGCAGGGCCAGCACCAGGCGCAGGTTGAGGTGGCGTTTGTAGCGGTGTTCGCTGAGCAGGTGTGGCAGCAGTACCAACCCTGGCAGCACCACTCCGATCAAGCCTTTGAACAGCGAGGTGGCGGCCAGCAACAGGAAAAACACCGTGTAGCGCCCCAGCCGCGTGTCATCCGGCCCACGCCAATACCACCACACCGCTGCCAATACGCCACACACGGTGAGTACATCGGCGGTGGCCACGCGGGCCCAGAACAGGAAATAGAAGGTGGTGGCGAGCATCCACCCGGCGATCAGCCCAGTGCCTTTGCGAAACAGGCGTTCACCGATCAGGTACACCAGCCAGATGCTCAACCACGCGGCAAGCACCGATGACAGGCGCAGCGACCACGGGCCGAGGCCGCCGAGCAGATGGGCAAGCCCGGTGATCAGCCAGTAGGAGGGCAGGGGTTTGTCGTAATACGGCGTGCCTTTGAGATACGGGTCGAAATAGTCGCCGCTTTGCAACATCTGCAAGGCGATATTCGCCCAGCGCGTTTCCGGCCCCCACAGGTCGCGGCTGCCCAGGCCCAGCAAGAGCAGCAAGGCCGAGGTGCCCAGCAGTAACACCAGGGCGCCGCGTTCGGTTTTCCAGAAACTCATGGGATGTTCCCTGTGGCAGGCGCTGCATTCAAGGTTGTTGGGGGTAGATCGTCAGCACCAGGTTGCCCTTGCGATAGCGTTTGCCGCCGGGGGGCAACTGCCCTTCTTCGCGGTGTTCGCTGGTGCTCTTGACCTGCATCAGCACGCCGACCGACCCGTGTTGGCGGGCCTCGGCCAACCAGGCCTGGACGCTATCCGGCGTGACCTTGCGCTGTGCCGCGTCTTGGTAGTTCAAGCCGTAGCGTAACTCACCCTGGGTGTTATAAAACGCCACGTCGGGCCGGCGCAGGCGCCAGGTCAAGGCCGATGCCAGGCCCAGGTCATTGCTCAGCAAAGCACGGGTAGGTTGCAGTTCGTCCAGATGTTCCAGCACGAATTGGTCGGGCATCTCGTTATCTTCGATCAGGGCCGGCATGCCCGCCGGCAGCAGTGCCACCAGCAAACCAATGCCCAGGGCGGGCATCGCCCACAACGTCAGCGGGCGCACCGCTTGCAGCAGGTTGGCGAGGATCCAGCCCAGCAGCACGATAAACGTCAGGGACAGGTTGAACATCTCCGCATGGCTATTGCCATACAGCGGGCGGGTGATTTGCAGGTAGATCAGCGCCACCATGGCCGTCATGCCAAGCACGAAATTGAGCGCGCCGTTGATGACTAGGGTGCGGACCTTGCCTTGCTTGATCAGGTCGATCAAACCGTGGCCCATCAACAAGGCCAGGGGCAACAGGCACGGCATGATGTAGGTCGGCAATTTGCCTTTGCTCAGGCTGAAAAAGCCAAGGGGCAGCAGCAGCCACAGGGCGAGAAAGGCAATCGCCGGCTGGCGCTTTTCCTGCCAGGTTTTTAGCAGGGTGCCGGGTAGCAAGGCGGCCCACGGCAGGCACGCCACCACCATGATCGGCAAAAAGAACCACAGCGGCCGCGCATGCTGTGCGTTGTCGGCGGCAAAGCGGCGGATGTGCTCATGCCAGAAAAAGAAATGCCAGTAATCCGGTTCCCGCAGGTGGATCGCCAGGGCCCATGGCAGGCATACCAGTACGGCAACCAGCACCGCCAGCGGCCCGTAGCGCATCAACTCACCGACGCGACGTTGCCAGACCAGGTAGGGAACGGCGATCAAGACCGGCAACAGCCAGGCCAGGAACCCCTTGGTCATGAATCCCATGGCGCAGGCCACGCCCAACACTGCCCAGGCACACAGGCGTTCGCGTGGCGTGCGGCAGTCCAGGGCAAACCACATCGCCATCAGGCTCAGATTCACCCACAGGGTGAATTGCGGGTCGAGGTTGGCATACCCGGCTTGCCCGGCCACCAGGCCGAAGCTCATGTAGAGCAGGGCGCAGGCAAAGCTCTTGCGTGGGTCGTTCCACAAACGACGGGCGAGCAGGTAGGCCAGCACCACGCTCAGGCCTGTACTCAGGACCGAGGCGATGCGCACACCGAACAGGTTTTCACCGAATACCGCCTGGCCAAGGGCGATGAGCCAATAGCCGGCGGCGGGCTTCTCGAAATAACGCACGCCCATGAAGTGCGGCGCCACCCAGTTGCCGCTCATCAGCATTTCCTGGCTGACCTGGGCGTAGCGGGTTTCGTCCGGCGTCCATAAACCGTGAAAGCCCAGGGGCAACAGGAAGAACACGGCAACGCCCAGCAAGAGCCAGGACAGAGGGTTTACGCGGGGCATACGCACATCGCTCCATAACGTTCAAGCAGGGGCAATGTCGGTATTAATTTAATAGGATGAAGCATCGTAAGGGTCACTAAGTTGTTGTAGGAAAACTTAACTACCAGGCGCGACTAAACATGCCAGAGGGGGGCTGTCGTTTTGCTGAACGTCTCGCGGCTTAATATGTAAACAAGTGTAATTAAAGTTGTTTAAGTGCGGCGGTCCACTCTTCGCTGTTCATGGTGCCCATGGCCTTGAAGGTGCCGTTGGGCAGCACCTTGACGAACAGTGCGCTGCCGTACTCTGCAGCGGCTGCGTGAGGGAAACCCAGGCTGGTCTGGAAGTCGCTCATGCAGGCGCTGTGGGTGATCAGCATCAGGTTGCGCCCCGGCTGTTTGTGGCTGAGGATTTCGTCGCCCATGGCGTCGCCGCAGATGGCCAGCGGGCCGGGGGACAGCTCGGTCTTGCCGAACATGAACAGTGACGTCTGGGCGGTTCGCGTGGTGGGGCTGCTGAGCACGTCGGTCAGGGCCATGCCCAATGAATCAAAGGCTTTGCCCAGTTCGACGGCGCGTTCAGTACCGTTGATGGTCAGGCCATCGGCGGGGCCGAAGCAGGGGTTGGCCGAGCGGTCACAGCGCTCTTCATGGCGCACCAGCACTACCAGCTCACCCTCGCGCCAACTGGCGAGCACCCCGGAGGTCACCAGGCGATTGCCCACGCCCAGGTCCAGGGGCGAGCTGGGCCAGAATAAAAAGCCCGCCAACAACAAGGCGGTAACGCTGATGCCAAGCAGGTGCAGGCGGTATTTTCTCAGGCGTTTTAACCTTGACCTTTTGGGTTGCGGGTTGGCCAGGATCATGTCTGCCACGCGGTTCATCCTCGGCACTGTTTATTGTGTTTATAAAAAGGTTGCACGACGGGGCAGTTGCCCTTAGTGAGGCAGGAGACTGTCACAGCACTGCTGTCTTTTTGCTGAACACTTGCATGTTAAGAGTGTCACTTGGATTAACTAATAAGTTGTGAATTACCACGAGTTGGCGGGCACTTTAAAGTTCGGTGGATGGGCAGACGGTGAAATCCATGTGAAAAATTTGCGTGGGCAGGAGCGTCAGCCGTTATTCTCATTGCGGGTCCTTCAGATGAGCGTTCTTATGTTGCAGGTGCAAGGTGTTGTTAAAAACTACGCGACCCCGCAAGGCCCGCTGACCGTCCTGGCCGGCGTCGACCTGTACCTGGGTGCGCGCAGCAGCCTGGCGCTGATGGGCGAATCGGGCAGTGGCAAAAGCACCTTGCTGCACCTGGTGGCCGGGTTGGACCGAGTGGACGCCGGCAGCATCCGCATCGGCGAGCAGCGCCTGGACCAACTCAACGAAGGGCAACTGGCCCATTGGCGCCGCACGCAAATCGGCCTGGTCTTCCAGCAGTTCAACCTCATCGGCAGCTTGCGCGTGGAAGACAACCTGGCGTTCCAGGCGCGGCTGGCGGGGCGTTTCGACCCGCACTGGCAAGCGCAATTGGTGGAACGCCTGGGGCTGGGCGACTTGCTGCGGCGTTACCCCGAGCAACTCTCCGGTGGCCAGCAGCAACGGGTTGCCGTCGGGCGGGCGCTGGCCTCGCGACCGGGTTTGTTGCTGGCCGATGAACCCACCGGCAACCTCGACGAAGCCACCAGCGATGAAGTGCTGCAACTGCTGTTG
This sequence comes from Pseudomonas sp. AM4(2022), assembly GCF_036346515.1. Taxonomy (NCBI): domain Bacteria; kingdom Pseudomonadati; phylum Pseudomonadota; class Gammaproteobacteria; order Pseudomonadales; family Pseudomonadaceae; genus Pseudomonas; species Pseudomonas sp. AM4(2022). The sequence continues at coordinate 51,070 of NZ_JAOTNW010000008.1, read as the reverse complement.
GACCTGCTGCGGGACAGCCCCACCAGCCTGCTGATGGTCACCCACAGCCCGCGCCTCGCCGCACGGCTTGACCGGCAAGTGGTGCTGCACCGTGGGCGTGTCGTGCCGATGGGCGCGCGCTGAAATGGCGCTGTTTTACTGGACGCTGCGCGCTTTGCTGAGCCACTGGCGGCGTCATCCGGTGCAATTTTTCAGCGTGCTCACCGGCCTGTGGCTGGCCACCGCGCTACTGACCGGCGTGCAGGCCCTCAACAGCCAGGCGCGGGACAGCTACGCACGCGCCAGCCAATTGATCGGTGGCGAACCTCAAGCCAGCCTGATTGCGCCGGACGCCGCCAGTTTCCCCCAAGCACTGTTTGCCGAGCTGCGTCGCGCCGGCTGGCCGGTATCCCCGGTGGTGCAGGGGCGGGTGGTGCTCCAGGGGCGTGAGCAACAGCGTCTGCAATTGATGGGCATCGACCCGGTGTCGTTGCCCGGCAGCGGCAGCGTGGCGGGGCAACGCTTGAGCCAGGCGCAGATGCTGGCGTTTTTCGAGCCGCCGGGGCGTACCTGGGTCGCTGCGCAAACGTTAGAGGCGCTGGGCTTGCAGGCGGGTGAGCAGCCACTGACGTCCACCGGGCAACGCCTGCCACCGTTGCAGGTACAGGCCGATATGGCGCCCGGCCTACTGCTGACCGATATCGCTTTTGCCCAACCCCTGCTCAACATGCCCGGGCGCCTGTCGAGCTTACTGTTGGACAACACCTTCGCCGCCCGCCACCCCACGCCACCTGCCGCGTTGCAACTCAAGCAGGGCGAGGACAGCAACCTGTCACGCCTCACCGAAAGCTTTCACCTGAACTTGGACGCGGTGGGTTTTTTATCCTTTGTGGTGGGGCTGTTTATCGTGCATGCGGCCATCGGCCTGGCCCTGGAACAGCGCCGTGGCCTGCTGCGAACCCTGCGCGCCTGTGGGGTCAGCGCACGCATGCTGATCCTGAGCCTGGGCCTCGAATTGGGCGCTTTGGCGGTGTTGAGCGGTGTGCTCGGTATCGCCAGCGGCTACCTGCTGGCCAGCCTGTTGCTGCCGGATGTCGCCGCCAGTTTGCGTGGCCTGTACGGCGCCGAAGTCGCTGGCCAATTGAACTTGAGCCCCTGGTGGTGGCTGGCCGGCCTGGGCGTGAGCCTGCTCGGCGCGTTGCTCGCCGGGGCCAGCAGCCTGTGGCGCGCAGCGCGTTTGCCGTTACTGGCGCTGGCCAACGCCCAGGCCTGGCATCAAGCCCATGGGCGCTGGCTGCGGCGCCAGGGATGGGTGGCGTCCGTGGCCCTGACGATCGCGCTGTTGGCGCTGTGGCTGGGCGATAGCCTGGCCGCCGGGTTTGTGCTGATGGCGGCCTTGCTGTTGGGCGCGGCGTTGGCGTTACCGGTGCTGCTCAACGGGTTATTGAAAGCGGTGCTGGGGCGCAGCCGCTCGGTGCTGGGCCAGTGGTTCCTGGCCGATTGTCGCCAACAGCTGCCGGCCTTGAGCCTGGCGCTGATGGCGTTGCTGTTGGCCCTGGCGGCGAATATCGGCGCCGGCTCCATGACCTCGGGCTTTCGCCAGACCTTCACCCATTGGCTGGAGCAACGCCTCACCGCCGAGCTGTACCTCAACCCGCAAAATCCACAGCAGGCTGAGCAACTGAAAACGTGGTTGACCCGCCAACCCCTGGTGCAGGCCGTATTGCCCGCCTGGCAGGTGTCAGTACAACTGCAAGGCTGGCCTGCGGAGGTGTTCGGCGTGGTCGACAACCCCACTTATCGTCAACACTGGCCGCTGCTGGAGGCGGTGGACGCGCCCTGGGACCGCTTGCTGCAAGACGATAGCCTGATGCTCAGCGAACAACTGGCGCGACGCCTGAAGGTGCAACTGGGCGATACGGTTTCCATCCCCACCCCGCAGGGCATCTGGGCGCCGAAGATCGTCGGCATTTATGCCGACTACGGCAACCCCAAGGGCCATCTGCTGGTCAACGCCCGGCACCTGTTGGTGCATTGGCCGACGCTCTCACCGGCACGCTTCAACCTGCGGGTGGCGCCAGCCGACGTGCCGCCGCTGATCCGTGAAGTGCAGCGTGAGTTTGCCCTGGAAGACAGTCGCATCGTCGACCAACAGCAACTCAAGGGCTGGTCCAGCCAGGTCTTCGAACGCACCTTCGCCGCCACTGCCGCGTTGAACAGCCTGACCCTTGGCGTCGCCGGCGTGGCGTTGTTCATCAGCCTGCTGACCCAGAGCCAAAGCCGCCTCGGCCAGCTCGCGCCGTTGTGGGCACTGGGCGTGACGCGCCGACAATTGATGCTGCTCAACCTCGGCCAGACCTGGCTGCTGGCGGTACTCACGTTGATTCTGGCGTTGCCGCTGGGGCTGTTGCTGGCGTGGTGCCTGGATGCGGTGATCAACGTGCAGGCCTTCGGCTGGCGCCTGCCACTGCAGGTCTTCCCCGGGCAGCTTGCGCAATTGCTGGGGCTGGCGATGCTTGCCACCTTGCTGGCGTCGGCCTGGCCTTTATGGCAGTTGTACCGCAGCCGCCCGGCGGATTTGTTGAGGACGTTCGCCCATGAAGATTAAGGCATTGGCGTGCATCGCCTGGTTACTGCTGAGCGGGTGCGACCAGGCGCCCGCACCCGAGGACAGTTTCGCCGGGCTGGGTAGCAATGCGGCGGACTTTGCCCAGGTGGTGCCCGGCAAAGTCTTCAGCTTCCCTGAGGACCATGGGCCCCATGACGGCTTTCGTATCGAATGGTGGTACGTCACTGCCAACCTCAAGGATGCCCAAGGCAATGTCTTCGGCGTGCAATGGACGCTGTTTCGCAACGCGTTGAAGGCCGGCCCTGTTGAACCGGGCTGGCGCGATTCAACCGTGTGGCTCGGCCACGCCGCCGTCACCTCGGCCACCCGCCACTACGCTGCCGAACGCTTGGCCCGGGGTGGCGTGGGGCAAGCCGGGGCACAGGCGCTGCCGTTCAACGCCTGGATCGACGACTGGACCTTCGCCAGCCGCCCCGGCGCCGCCAGCCCCTTGGCCGACATGCAACTCAAGGCCAGCGGCGCGCAATTTGCCTACGACCTGCACCTGACCTCCAGCCGCCCGCTGGTACTGCAAGGCGAGCATGGCTACAGCCGCAAATCCGACCAGGGCCAGGCGTCGTACTACTACAGCCAGCCGTTTTTCACCGCCAGCGGCAGCGTCAGCCTCGACGGCCACACCTACCAGGTCAGCGGCCCAGCCTGGCTCGACCGCGAGTGGAGCAGCCAACCCCTGGCCGCCAGCCAGACCGGCTGGGACTGGTTCTCCCTGCACCTGGACCGCGGCGCGCAGCTGATGCTGTTTCGCGTGCGGCAGAAAGACAGCGACGGTTACCTCACCGGCACCTGGATCGACGCCCAGGGCCACACCGAGACCTTGCACAACAGCGACATCCAACTCACACCGCTGACCACCACGGCCATCGACGGGCGCAACATTCCCACACGCTGGTCGCTGAAAATTCCCGGCAAACAGCTGTACATCACCACCGAAGCCGTCAACCCGAAGGCGTGGATGGACCTGGGTATTCCGTACTGGGAAGGGCCGGTGCGGTTTGAGGGTGGGGTAGGGTATTTGGAGATGACGGGGTATTAGGGGCGCTTTCTGTAGGCGTTCATCTTTTGCTGTGTAGGCAACTTCCCAAACGTACTTTTTGACCCCCGCCTGCTTGTGTCCGGGCTGTAGGCGCTTGCTTATATTTCGATGCCATCTTCATGGCATTCGAGATGTAAGGCATGGCGCAGGCATACCTCAACGACCGCACCACGGACTACCTCAGTTTGAAATCCCGGCTGATGGGTGGGGCGTTGAGTCTGCAGCGTTCTGATCATTTCAATGTATTGAATAGGCACCTGCGCCATGGGCTGGTGACGCCAGGGCAGTTGGTGATTATCCCGGATAACTACAGCATTACTTGCAGTGCAGAGGAAGCCTGGTTGATGCGTTATGCCGAAGAGATTCGCCGGGGACTGGCACTGGATACATCGGCTGGAGCAGCAGCGATCAATGACTACGACCTGCTGCAGAGCCTGTTGGGATATGGCTCGATAGGAGTGGGCAGTGCGACATCGGCGTGGGGGCGACATCTGGATGAGGTGGTGCTCACGCTCGAGTCGATTGAACAGTTACATCATCGGTTGAAGGGTGGTGGCTTGGATCGGGTTGAGTTTGTTCGCCAGCGGCAGATTCTGTTCGGCAACTTGAACATGCAACTGCAAGGTGCAGCGCGGTTTGGGACGGGGCTGCGGGGGAATCAGTCATTGAAAAAGGTGCTTGGGGTTTCGACCAAGAGCTATCTGCATAAAGGCGAGATAGCGGGGTATGCGCAGCGGATCGGAGCAATTGCGCAGGCGTCGAAATGGCTGGGAAAGGGGACTTATGTGGGGCTGGCTCTGGATGTCGGCGTGGCGAGTTTGGAAATCAAGGAGGCGTGCGTGGTGGGAAGGGAGGCACAGTGTCGGCGGGCGAAGTATGTGGAGACGGGTAGGTTGGTAGGTGGAGTATTAGGGGCTGCTGTTTTGGGCAAGCGTGGCGCAACTATTGCCCGCAGTGCATGCCGAATTGCATTGGGTGTTTCACTGAAAGGCAACGGTGAACTGGCTTGTGGAATTATCGGAGGGGCTGCGGGCGGGGCTGCGGGAGGCGCTTTTTTTGGTGAGTTTGGTGGGTTTTTGGGGGGAAGAATATTGGAAGTCGACGGCGATCTGATATTCCAACCCGAGGGAACATAACGATGTCCCTTTTTCTTGTATATAGCATTGTGATGTTCGCTTGGGTGTTTGTCGTCTTCGTACTGATAGTGTTTGCTGAATACGCAAAGCTGGATGAACTGGAAAGTTACTTCAGTGAGAACGAGAAGGTTCTTAGGCATAAGCGTTTCAGGGAAGGATATGATCCGATCGATAGATATCATCGCATGAGCCTGATGATCGACATCCTGTCAGGGCCGAAAGCTTTTCTGAAGGCAGGCCTTGTGACCGAAGCCGAGCTGGCGTCTGTCCCCTTGACGCTTAAGCGCTGGGCCTTGTGGCCGTATCGCCTCGCGGATGTTTGTTTCATCGAGATGATTGTGTGGGAGGTTTGGCGCAGATGGTGTGATATCCCAATTCCATAAAAGGAGGCAGAAAAAACACTGTACATGCATACAGCTTTGTCCTACAGTCCATCCCAGGTGACCGGATGTCACCGGTTACCTGAGCTTCAATTTTTTAACTATGGATGGATAAAAAATGAAATCGAAAAAAGCCTTCATTCTGGGCGCGGCCATGGCGGCCTCTTGCTTCGTTTCGGCCTTTGCCCTGGCCGAGCAAACCCCGGCAAAACTCAGCGCACAGGCGGTCAAGCAGGCCGTGGACAAAGCGTTGAAACCTGGCGGTACGCTGGAAAAGGCCAGCGTTTCGGGCGAACTCAAGCAAAAGCTCAATGCCGCCAAGGCCGGGCAGTCCAACGTCGTCAAAAAAAGCAAGGCGGCCGTCGGTAATGCGGCGATTGACTCCCCGGTTGGCCAGCTGGAAAAACCTGACTCGGCGCACATGAAACAAGCCGCGGTTGCAGCCTTCACGCCGTTGTTTCCCACCCTGGATATCAATACCCTTTATACCCTCACCGGTGTGGAGACCGGCGCGCAAATCGCTTACCACTTCAACCTGCCGAAAAACGCGCGAATCCAGGTACAGCTGCTGAACCAGAGTGCCGGGACGGATATGTCGTTGACGCTGTTCCATGACGACGGCCAAGGCAACCTGACGCCGTTGGGCACCTCGGATAACCCTGGCAGTGCCGATGAATACCTCAACGGCGTGTTGCCGGCCGGTGACTACTACTGGTTCATGGTGGCCAATACCGCGAGCAACTCGCAGTTCAGTTTCGGTGTGGCAGTGGACAGCAATGTGGATGCCTACGAGCCCAACGACACTGAGCAAACCGCGTTCGCGCTGCCGGATGCCTTGAACCAGGTGACCGGTAACCTCGACAGCGTCAATGACGTGGATTACTTCTCCTTCGTCTCGTTGCGTGGCCAAGGTGTGGGCATGTTCCTGGGCGATGACGGTGCGGGTACGCGTAACCAGTGGATCTTCGAACGGTTCGATGGCACCCAGTGGGTGGAAGTCCCGCAGGGCTCTACCTCCACCTATCCCAACCTGACGCCGGGCTACACAGTCAAGGTGCGTGTACGGGCCAACCCGGCGGTGGCATTGAACCCTCAGGCTCAATACAAGCTGACCCTCGGCTCGGCGCCACGCCTGAACCAGCACAATGTGAACGGCGATAACGTGGTGCGCATCCCCAGCTCGATCTTCCAACTGGCCACCCAGGCGGCCCGCAATCTGAGCTGGAGCACCCAGTGGTCAGACAGCACTGGCGAGCCCCTGCGCGGCGTCACCCCTGTACTGCGTGTCGACAAGCATTTTGGCGGCACTTACAACTGGGTCGACTATGAGGCCAAGACCGGCATCACCGGTGCAGCCTCGGGGAATGTCGCGCTGGGCACCTGCTCTGGGGACTACAAAGTGCGGTACCCGGACAGCGGCTCGGGCCAGACTTACAACTGGGAAACCTGGTTCAACGAGGGCGGCTGGCGCATCGAGCTCAGGGAGTTCCCTGGTGTGGGCGTGGGTGGCAATACCGTCCAATACGTCAGCCTCGGCCACATCTGCAGCCAGACCATCGTGCGCTGATTGATCTATGTGTGTGAAGCGGGGGGCAGTCCAGTTGGACTGCCCCTTTTTTTTACTGTGGGTTCCCAATGCAAAGTGCCAAACAGATAGTCCATCAACGGCAGCACGATGTTGAAGTTACGCCCCTGCATCAGCTCACGACGGTGATGCAAGGCGTGCAGGCGGTGCATCTGGCGAATCCAAGGCAGGCGCGCCAACGGGTGTTCGGCAGGCAGATGTTCGCAGGCGTGGAACACTTCGTAGAGCAGGTAACCGAGGATCATGCATCCGGCAAACAACCCGGCAACGTTGGGGCTCAGTTGGCTGAGCAGCCACCAGGCGGGAAGGGTGATGGCCAGGCTGTGCAGTACGATCAGCCAGGCCGGAAATAGAATGACGCGCCAGTCCCGGGGGCTGTCGTAGGTCATGTGATCGGGGGTGAAGAAACTGTGGTGGTCACCAGTGTGGCGTGCGTAGAACAGCCGGGCGAACGCATGTTTGTGATGGCCCAGGTGGCGGTGCACGAGGTAAATGCACAGGTTGAAGAACAGCAGGGTCAGGGGCACGGTCAGCCACTGCAGGGCAGTGATATCGGTGGTTGACGACCAGGCCAGCGTGATGCAGGCGATGCCGTAACCGAGGACGAACGCGGCATGCAGCCAGGGGTTGTAATGCGGGTTAACGTTTGCGCGGTAACGGTCGCGGAAAGTCTCGGTTGGGTGGGACATGGCCGGCTGCTCGCTGTGTTTTTATTTGAGGCTGAGCTTAGTTGGCTTAGGCGGATGTGCGAGTTTTTACTGGCAACCCTTGCCCCCTGTAGGAGTGAGCTTGCTCGCGAAAAATGTCAACGATAACGCGGGCTTCCTGAATAAACGCAGCGCCTGTGAGTTTTTCGCGAGCAAGCTCGCTCCTACAACAGGGCACGCCCGCGCCCACATTTTGACCACTGCCGACCAGCGGAGACTTGCACAGGTCTGAATTACTTGTTAGTTTCTGGCAAAATGTTAACGATAACATTTGCTCTAAAAATAAAAACAAAACAGAGACCCACGCCATGAAAATGCTCCCAAAAACCCTGTGTTTACTGGCTGCCAGCATTACCCTGGGCAGCGCGACCCCCGCGTTTGCCGACGCCGCCAAGCCCATCCGCATCGGCGCCTCGTTCCAGGAAATCAACAACCCCTATTTCGTCACCATGAAAAATGCCCTGGAAGAAGCCGGCGCGACCATCGGTGCCAAGCTGATCATCACCGACGCCCGCCACGACGTGTCCAAGCAGGTCAGTGATGTCGAAGACATGCTGCAAAAGGGCATCGACATCCTGCTGATCAACCCCACTGATTCGGTCGGCGTGCAATCGGCCGTCAAGTCGGCCCATGCTGCCGGCGTCGTAGTGGTGGCGGTGGATGCCCAGGCAGATGGACCGTTGGATTCGTTCGTGGGCTCGAAGAACTTCGATGCCGGTTTCCAGGCCTGTGAGTACCTGGCTAAAACCATCGGTGACAAAGGCAATATCGCCATCCTTGATGGCATCGCCGTGGTGCCGATCCTGGAACGTGTGCGCGGCTGCAAAGAGGCGGTGGCCAAGCACCCGGACATCAAGATTGTCAGCATCCAGAACGGCAAGCAGGAGCGTGACCAGGCCCTGACCGTCACCGAAAACATGTTGCAGGCCCAACCCACCCTCAAGGGTATTTTCAGCGTGAATGACAATGGCTCCCTCGGCGCGCTGTCGGCCATCGAAGCCAGCGGCATGGACGTAAAGTTGGTCAGTGTCGACGGTGCACCGGAAGCGATCAAGGCGATCCAGAAACCCGGCAGCCATTTCATCGCCACCTCGGCCCAATACCCCCGCGACCAGATCCGCCTCGCCCTGGGCATTGCCCTGGCCAAGAAGTGGGGCGCCCAAGTACCGGCCAGCGTGCCGGTGGACATCACCCTGATCGACCAGGCCAAGGCCAAGGACTTCAGCTGGTAAACCCCCAGGCCCCGCGCAATGCGTGGGGCCCAGGTCTTCCTTCTGAGTGCGAGGTCGGCGGTATGAGCAGTCTTCTGAAGCTGGAAAATATCTGTAAGCGTTACCCGGGGGTGCAGGCCCTCAAGGCCATCAACCTGCAAGTGGAGCGCGGCGAAATCCACGCCTTGCTCGGCGAAAATGGCGCGGGCAAGTCCACCCTGATGAAGATTCTGGGCGGGGTCGAGCATCAGGACGAAGGGCAGATCCTTATCGACGGGCAGGCCCGAAAATTTGCGACCTATCGGGATGCAATTGCCGCCGGGATAGGCATTGTGTTCCAGGAATTTAGCCTGATTCCCTACCTCACGGCGGTAGAAAATATCTTCCTGGGCCATGAGCTGAGCAACCGCTTCGGCCTGTTGCGCAAGCGCGAAATGGCCGAGGCCTCGCAGGCGTTGTTCAAGCGCCTCGGGGTCAGTATTGACCTGCACTGCGCGGTCAAGCACCTGAGCGTGGCCGAGCAGCAGTTTGTCGAAATCGCCAAGGCCCTGGCCCTGGACGCACGCTTGCTGGTGCTCGATGAGCCGACCGCGACGCTGACCCCCAGTGAGGCCGAGTTGCTGTTTGACATCATGCGCGAACTCAAGCGCCAGGGTGTGGCGGTGATTTTTATCTCGCATCACCTGGAAGAGATTTTCCAGGTCTGCGACCGCATCAGCGTGCTGCGCGACGGCGGCAATGCAGGCGTCACCGAGGTGGCCGACAGCGACATCGACCGCCTGGTCGAGATGATGGTCGGCCGTCGCCTGGAGTGCAGTTTTCCGCCTAAACCCACTACCGCACGCGGCCCGTTGCTGCTGGAGGTCAAGGATATCCAGCTGGTGCGCAACGGCCCCCACAACCGTTTCAATTTGCACAAAGGCGAGATCCTGGGCTTCGCCGGCCTGGTGGGCTCGGGCCGCACCGAGCTGGCCCTGGGCATGATGGGCGCGCTGCCCACGGTGAGCAAAGACGTGTGGCTGCGCGGGGAAAAAGTCAGCCTCGATGACCCGGCCCAAGCCCTGGCCCACGGCATCGGCCTGCTCCCCGAAAGCCGCAAGAGCGAAGGGCTGATCACCGCTTTCAGCATTCGCGAAAATATCTCGCTGAACAATTTGCCCAAGTATCAGAACGCCTCGGGCCTGATCGACAAGGCCCGCGAGTGCGCCAGCGTCGAAGCGCTGATGCGCCAGCTGTCGATCAAGGCGCCCAGTGGCGAAAGCCTTGTGGTGAACCTCAGCGGCGGCAACCAGCAAAAAGTCGTGATCGCCCGCTGGATCAACCACCACTGCGACGTGCTGGTGTTCGACGAACCCACACGCGGCATCGATGTGGGTGCCAAGGCGCAGATCTACGCGTTGATGCGCAGCCTCACCGAACAGGGCTACGCGATCATCATGATTTCCTCCGAGCTGCCCGAAGTCATCGGCATGTGCGACCGCGTCGCCGTGTTCCACAAGGGCGCCATCGTCAAGGTACTGGAAGCGTCCGCCGTCAATCCTCAAGAGGTCATGCGCCATGCAACAGGGGGCTCAAGTGAATACGTCCATTAACACCGCCGGCACCGGCCGGTTGCGCCTGAACGTGGCGCGGCTGCTGCGTTCGCCGGCGTTTTATCCCTTTGTCGGGCTGGTGGTGGTGACCCTGGTGATGATCCTCGCCAGTGACACCTTCCTCACCGCCAGCAACCTCTCCAACATCGCCCGCCAGGTGTCGATCAACGCAATCATCGCGGTGGGCATGACCTGCGTGATTCTCACCGGTGGCATCGATTTGTCGGTGGGGCCGGTGATGGCGTTGTCAGGCACCTTGACCGCCGGGCTGATGGTCGCCGGGTTGCCGCCGGGCCTGGCGATTGGCGTCGGGCTGCTGGTGGGCGTGGCCTTCGGCATCGGCAACGGGCTGTTCGTGGCGTACCTGCACATGCCGCCGATCATCGTCACCCTGGCGACCATGGGCATCGCGCGCGGGTTCGGGCTGATGTACACCGACGGCTACCCGATTTCGGGGTTGCCAGAGTGGTTCGCGTTCTTCGGTCGCGCCAGTGTGTTTGGCCTGCAGGTGCCGATCCTGATCATGCTGATCACCTACCTGGCAGCTTATGTACTGCTGCAACACACGCGTATCGGCCGCTACATCTATGCCATCGGCGGCAATGAAGAAGCGGTGCGCTTGTCCGGGGTCCGTGCGGCGCGTTTCAAGCTGCTGGTGTACGGCATCAGCGGCTTCACCGCCGCGATTGCCGGGCTGGTGCTCACCTCGCGCTTGATGAGCGGCCAGCCGAATGCCGGCGTGTCGTTCGAACTCGATGCAATAGCCGCCGTGGTACTGGGTGGCGCGTCGATTGCCGGCGGCCGCGGAGTGATCATCGGCACCTTGCTCGGCGCCATGCTGCTGGGCGTGTTGAACAACGGTTTGAACATGCTTGGCGTGTCGCCCTACGTCCAGAGCGTGATCAAGGGCGGGATCATCTTGCTGGCGATTTTCATCAGCCGTCAGCGCCATCGTTAATACCTCACCACACAGGACCGAACACATGGACAAGCACACTCACATGCAAGCCGTCGTCTGCCACGGCCCGAAAGACTACCGCCTGGAGCGCATCGGCAAACCCCAGGCGCGTGCCAATGAACTGGTGATCCGTATTGCTGCCTGCGGCATCTGCGCCAGTGACTGCAAGTGCCACTCGGGCGCGGCGATGTTCTGGGGCGGCGACAACCCCTGGGTCAAGGCGCCAGTGGTACCGGGCCACGAATTTTTCGGCTACGTGGTCGAGGCCGGCGAGGGCGCCGAGGAGCACTTTGAGGTCAAGGTCGGTGACAAGGTCATCGCTGAACAGATCGTGCCGTGTGGCAAGTGCCGCTTCTGCAAATCGGGCAAATACTGGATGTGCGAAGTGCACAACATTTTCGGCTTCCAGCGCGAAGTGGCCGAAGGCGGCATGGCCCAGTACATGCGCATTCCCAAGACCGCCATCGTGCACAAGATCCCCGAGTCGGTGTCCCTGGAAGACTCGGCGCTGGTGGAGCCGATGGCCTGCTCGATCCATACCGTCAACCGTGGCGATATCCAGCTCGACGACGTGGTGGTGATTGCCGGCGCGGGCACCCTGGGTTTGTGCATGGTCCAGGTCGCCGCGCTGAAGACCCCGAAAAAGCTGGTGGTGATCGACATGGTCGACGAGCGCCTGGAACTGGCGAAAAAGTTCGGCGCCGATGTGGTGATCAACCCCGGCCGTGACAACGCTCGCGAGATCATCAACGGCCTCACGGAGAATTACGGCTGCGACGTCTATATCGAAACCACCGGCGTACCGGCCGGCGTCACCCAGGGCCTGGACCTGATCCGCAAGCTCGGGCGCTTTGTCGAGTTCAGCGTGTTTGGCGCCGAGACCAGCGTGGACTGGTCGATCATCGGCGACCGCAAGGAACTCGACGTGCGCGGCGCGCACCTGGGCCCGTATTGCTACCCGATCGCCATTGACCTGTTCGAGCGTGGCCTGGTCACCTCCCAAGGCATCGTCACCCATGATTTCCCGCTGGACGACTGGGCCGAGGCTTTTGAACTGGCCAATTCGACCAAGTCGATCAAGGTGCTGTTGAAGCCGGTGCTCTGAGATGGACTACGTCATCGGTGTAGACATTGGCACCCAGAGCACCAAGGCGCTGCTGGTGGATGCCCAGGGCACGATCATCGCCCAGCACAGCCACGGCTACCGGGTGGACACCCCGAAAGTGCGCTGGGCCGAGCAGTGGCCGCAGGTGTGGCTGGATGCCGTCCAAACCTGCGTGGCCCAGTGCATGGCCAAGGCCGGGGTGCCGGCGCCGCAGGTCAAGGCGCTGTGCATCAGCAGTTTGTACGGTGGTTCGGGCATTGCCGTGGATGCGCAGATGACGCCGCTGCACCCGTGCCTGATCTGGATGGACCGCCGCGCCGGCGAGCAGGTGGCCTGGGTGCGCGAGCACGTGGACTTGGAGCGCTTGTTCGCCATCACCGGTAACTCGGTGGACAGCTACTACGGCTTCACCAAGATGCTCTGGCTCAAGCAGCACCAGCCCCAGGTGTGGGCGAATACCCGTTACCTGTTGCCGCCCAACAGCTATATCAATTGGTGCCTGACCGGCGAGTTGGCGGTGGACCACAGCAGCGCCGGGAATATCGGTGGTGTCTACGATGTGGCGGCGCGCAACTGGTCAGGCGAGATGCTGGATGCGCTGGGTATCGCGCAGTCGATGATGCCCGAGCGGTTGGTGTATTCCGGCGAGGTGGTGGGTGGTTTGCGCGCAGACTGGGCCGCCCGCCTGGGCTTGCAGGCGGGCACGCCAATCCTCGCTGGGGGCGTGGACGCGGCCATGGCGACTTTGGCGGCGGGTGTCACTCAGCCAGGCAATCATGTGGCGATGATCGGCACCAGCATGTGCTGGGGCTATCTGAACCAGCAGGTAGATGCACGTCACGGTTTGGTGAGCATGCCCCACGTGTACAACGGCCACCGGGACCTGTACATCTTCGGCGGTGCGATCACCGCCGGGGCCTCGGTCAGCTGGTTTCGCGAGCAGTTCTGCCAGGCCGAAGAACAGCAGGCCCAGGCCACGGGGCAAGACAGCCTGGCACTGTTGGAGCAGAGCGCGATGAAGATTCCGGCAGGCAGCGAAGGCGTGGTGTTTTTGCCTTACCTGATGGGCGAGCGCAGCCCGGTATGGGATGACCACGCCAGCGGCAGTTTTGTCGGGCTCAACCTGTACCACAGTCGCGTTCACCTGTACCGCGCGGTGCTGGAGGGTGTGAGTTTTGCCCTGCGCCACAATATCGAAGCGGGTACTCAAGGCGCGCACTCCCTGGACCCGCGCCTGATTGTGGTAGGCGGAGCGAGCCATTCGGACCTGTGGATGCAGATCATCGCCGACGTCACACGCTACCCGGTGTACACCATCGTGCAGGAGGTAGAAGCAGCCCTGGGCGCGGCGTTGTTGGCGGCACATACGGTGGGGCTGGTGAGTGATGGGCAGATGGACACCGGCTGGGTGCAGTTGCAATTGCGGGCGCAGCCCAAGCGGGAGAATGTCATGACCTATGACCGGGCATTTGCCGAATACCTGAAGCTGTACCCGGCCCTGAAACCCATCATGCACAACCTGCAAGCCACCTGATTCAACACGGTCCAGAAATGTGGGAGCTGGCTTGCCTGCGATAGCGGTGTATCAGCACCCGATAAGGAGACTGACACTCCGCTATCGCAGGCAAGTCAGCTCCCACAGTGGATCTTCATTGGTTTTGAGATCTTTATTTATGATCACCACCTTCGACTTCTCTCACCAGCGCATCCTCGTCACCGGTGCCAGCAGCGGCATCGGTCGCGAAATTGCCCAGCAACTGATCGCCAGCGGCGCTGAAGTCTTCGCCCTTGGTCGCGATGCCCAGGCGTTGGCGGCATTGGGTTGCCATACCTTGTGCGTGGATATCGCTGACAGCATCGCCCTCGACAAAACCCTGCAAGATTTGCCGCCCCTGCACGGCTTGGTCAACTGCGCCGGTATCTCACGCCTGGAGCCCGCCGCTGCCATCAGCGCCAACGCTTTCGACCAGGTGATGAGCGTCAACGCCCGCGCCGCTGCGCAAGTGGCCAGCCGGGTCGCGGCGAAGATGATCGAGGCGAACATTGCCGGCAGCATCGTCAACGTCTCCAGCCAGGCGTCGTTGGTGGCGCTGGACGATCACCTGAGCTACTGCGCCTCCAAGGCTGCACTGGACGCGATCACCCGCGTGCAATGCGCCGAGTGGGGCCGTTTTGGCATACGTGTCAACAGCGTCAACCCCACCGTGACCTTGACGCCGATGGCAGCCATGGCCTGGTCCGACCCGGCCAAGCGCGACCCGGCGCTGGCTGCGATTCCGTTGGGGCGTTTTGCGCAACCGGCGGACGTCGCGCTGCCGGTGCTGTTCCTGCTCAGTGACGCGGCAAACATGATCAGTGGCGTCAGCCTGCCGGTAGACGGCGGCTACACCAGCCGTTAGCCGTTTTCCAACTGCCCGGCGATGACCACTTTGTCCCGTGGCTTGTGCGGGTCTTGCAGGCGGTCAAGTAGCAGGCGCACCGCACTGCTGCCGGCCAGGGATGCATCATGGGCTACGCAGGCGATGGGCACGCCAAAGATATCGGCGAAGGGCAGGCGGTCGATGCCGCAGATGGTCAGGCTGTCATGGGCAATATTGTGCATGCGCAACGCACGCAGGGCACCCAGGGTGATCAACTGGTTGAAACCCATGATCGCGTCCGGCGCCGAGTGTGCGGTCAGGTAGTCGAGGGTATGCAGATAAGCCGGCATCAGCGTGTAGTCGCCCGCCTGCACCTCGACCTGAATGTCGGGGTGCTCAGCCAGCACTTCGCGCAGGCCCTTGAGGCGCTCCACGCTGATGCGCGAGTGCTCGGGGCCGGTCAGCACCAACAGGCGCTTGAGGTTCGGCGTCTGGCGCAACAGGTAGTGTGCGGCTTGCAGGCCGCTGTGGTAGTTGTCGAGCACCACACGGCTGAACGGGCTGTCGTGGATCGTGCGATCGAGCAGCACCACCGGGGTCTTGCCGTTGCCCAGGCGTTCCAGGTAGTCGGGCTGGTAGCTCGGCTCGTCGGAGACCGGCGACAGGATGATCCCGGCCACGCGGTAGCCCAGCAGGGTATCCACCGCCTTGCTTTCGAGTTCTTCCAGCTCATCGGTGTCCACCAGCATGATGGTGTAGCCGTGCTTTTTCGCCTCGCGGGAGATGGCCTTGATCATCTCGCTGTAGAACGGGTTGTCTACCGAAGCGGTGATGACCCCGATGATCAGGCTTTCACTGCGCTTGAGCCCGCGCGCGAAGGCGTTGGGCACGTAGTCCAGCTCGCGTGCCACTTCAAGAATGCGCGCCAGGGTGGCGGGTTTGACCAGGTCGGGTTTGCTCAAGGCCCGGGACACCGTAATGGTGGTCATACCGACCCGTTTGGCAATGTCGCTGATGGTGACGGACTTTTTCTTGTTCATCGGTAAGGCTGCGAGGGGAAACACCAGCAGGCTAGCATGTGCGCAGGCGTAGAGTGATTCAAATCAGCGGGTCCCAGCGTTGCGACCAGTCGCCTTCGGCCTTCACCACCGCGCGTAGCAGTTCCAGGGCTTGCTGCAACACCGCCGAATCCCGCGCCCGCGAATACACCAGGTAGGTCGGAAAGCTGAATTCCGGCGCCTTGGGCACGCGCTGCATCACGCCGCTGTCCAGGTAGCTTTGCACCACCCGTGTGCGGAAGTAGCCGGCACCGCCGTTTTCCAGGATGTACTGCAACGCCAGCGGCCCCAGGTTGAAACTCAGCGCGGCACGCGCGCGGTCGGGCAGGGCGGCATCATGCTGCTGGCGAAAACCCTGGCCCCAGTCGATATATACGTAAGGCGAGGGTTTGCTCGCCAATTGCACCAGGATCAGTTTTTCTTCCAGCACCTGCTCCACCTGCAAGCCCGGCCAGTATTGCGGCTGGAACACCAAGGCGGCGTCGAGCACACCCAGCTCCAGTTGGCGCAGCAGGTACTCGCCCTCACGCACCTCGGTGCGCAGTGCATGGCCCGGGATGTGTTCGCGTAACGCTTTGGCCCAACCGAGCATCAGCGGGTTGCACAGGCTGACCTCACCGCCGATATGCAGCACATTGCGATAGCCATCGGGCAACGGCAGGTCCCGCCGCGCCGCTTCCCAGGTTTGCAGCAGCTGGTTGGCGTACACCACAAAGGCCTCGCCATCGGCGGTCAGGCGCGCACCGGCGCGGTTGCGCACAAACAGCGTGCAGCCGAGCTGGTTCTCAAGGTTTTTGACACGAGCGGTGATAGCGGTCTGGGTGACGTGCAGTTTCTCGGCCGCTGCGGCCAGGCTGCCGCAGCGGGTGATTTCGAGGAAGGTGCGTGCCAGTTCGATGTCCATGGATGTCAGCCGCCGAGGAAAGTGGCGGTTATTGTAGAGTCATCGGCGCCTGGACTTGCACTCATTCGTGCTGCACAAACGCGGGGTCCTGGGGTTCCGTCGCTTCGACGATGGTCACTGCTCTCGGCGCTGGCGGGTATTCGGTCCAGTACAAACTACTGTTGGGTTGACGGGTAAGGCTTTTACCCACTTCCGTTTTGTCAGCACGCAGTAGTCGGTAGGTGTAGCTGATCAAGTACACGGCGACGGCTTTATAGGCGCCCAGCGTGCACCAGACGGTGGAGCTTTTTGTGGTGCTCCAACCTTGGGTGATGGCATTGCTTTGACTGATGCTGGAACCGACTTTGACGCTGGTCTTGAAGTAGCCGGCAAAGGTCGCTTCTGCCGATGCCTCTGCGGTCTTGGTATCTGTGTCGGTTTGCGTGGCGCTGGTGGACGTGCTGGATTGGAACGTCCAACTGTAGCGTTGAATGTCACCTGTGTTGTTATAAGCATGGCGTACCAGCTTATAGGTTTCAGTGGTTACCAACTGGTACTGGGGCGATTGAAGGAACTGTTGGTCCGCCGTCAAACCCGGGTCGGAGATGACAAACCAGGGCAGCAAGGTTGTATACGTCGCAGTGTCGGAGGTCAGTGTCGTGGGTTGCGCATAGTTGTGCAGTACGGGGGCGTGCGACGGCTCGGCGGGGGGCTCAATGGACAGGTGAGTACGAAGGGCATAGGTGGGCGTTACGGGTGACGGCGCTTGGTATTGGTCGTGACCGATGAAGGTGCCGGTGCTGAAAAACACTTCTGCTGGCATGGGTGGCGGCGGTGAAATGCTCCAGGCCGAGAAGTTCGTGCCTGAGTGGGTACCCCTGTCGTTCCAGACCTCCTGACTGATGCGGGCTTCAATGACCAAGTCTGCGCGGATGCACTTGACCGTTCCGATAT
Organism: Pseudomonas sp. AM4(2022); assembly: GCF_036346515.1. Classification (NCBI taxonomy): domain Bacteria; kingdom Pseudomonadati; phylum Pseudomonadota; class Gammaproteobacteria; order Pseudomonadales; family Pseudomonadaceae; genus Pseudomonas; species Pseudomonas sp. AM4(2022). Next base: position 33,500 of record NZ_JAOTNW010000008.1, on the reverse strand, counting down.
CAGGTGCGCGCAGTGAGTTGCTGCAGACCAAGCCCATGCACACGTACCCGGGCGGTGGCTGCGGGCGCCAGATGGACAGGGTGAGCTCGGGTCTTTGTATCTCCCATACCCAGGTAAAACCGGTCGGTGGTTTGAGCGCTGTACCTGTCGAGCCCTGTGCGTCCGCGACGATCGGCACCACTTTCAGGCCATGGATATCAGTAAAGTTGGGCTCCAGTACATCGCCGAGTATCGAATATTCGGCAAGTGCCGGCGTAACTCGGGGGCGATAGAGCGTGAAGGCGGCGTCACCGAAGTGCTCGTATTCGCCGGTACGGTTGTTGCCGTAATAGGTGAAGTTAGAGGTGAAGTTAATAAGCAGGTCTTTGTATCGGATCGATTCCACGGTGGGAACTCCTTCAAGGTTGAGGTGCTGAAACACCCTGAAGATTTGACCGCTGAAACGACCTGGTAGAGCGGTACATAGCTGTCCCAGGCCATTTAGCTGAACGCTGTCGTGAAATCGGTCAACCCGGGTTTTTCGGTGCTTTCAGAAACGGCATCGGGAACGCCTTGGCATACCTTCAATACCTGCTCATCGGCAAACCGCGCGCCCACCACATGCAAGCTGCAGGATTGCAATGCGATCAATGTGGGAGCTGGCTTGCCTGCGAAAGCGGTGTGTCAGAGGCCAATGGGCTAACTGAACCAGCGCTATCGCAGGCAAGCCAGCTCCCACCGTTGTGGGTATTTCAGGTCGGGCTTCTCGGTGTGTGCAAGTGCTCTGTGGGGAATGCCTGTGCATACGCGTGACACACCCTAAGCACCTGCTCATCGGCAAACCGCGCGCCCACCACATGCAAGCCCACTGGCAAGCCATTTGCCGCCAACCCACAGGGCACTGACGCCGCCGGCTGCTGGGTGAGGTTGAACGGGTAGGTGAACGGCGTCCATTGCATCCACTCCGTCATCCCCGAGCCCGGCGGTACGTTGTGCCCGGCTTCGAACGCGGTGATCGGCATCATCGGCGACACCAGCACATCGTAATGCTCATGGAACGCTGCCATCCGTGCAACCAGCGCCGCTCGCGCTTCCAGGGCCGTGTTGAAATCGTCCAGGCTCACGCGTTCGCCCCGCTGTGCAATGCGTAGCAGCCCGGGGTCGAGTTGTTGCTTTTGCGCCTCGCTCATCGCGCCGGTCAGGCGAGCGGCACCGGCGGCCCACAAGGTGCTGAAGACATCCAGCGGGTCGCTGAAGCCAGGGTCGATTTGTTCGACATGGGCGCCCAGTTGCACCAGGCCCTGCACCGCCTGATCCACCACCTGGGCGACCTGGGGGTCGACTTTCACATAGCCGAACGTGGGGCTATAGGCGATACGCAACCCTTTCAAGTCCGTCCCTGGAGCGAGCCAGGGCGTAGTCCGCGGCGCGCCGATCAAGCCATCCCGCGCATCCGGTCGCGCCACGGCTTGCAGCATCAGCACGCTGTCTTCCACGGTGCGCGTCATCGGCCCCAGGTGCGACAGGATCGTCATGGAGCTGGCCGGCCATTGCGGCACATAGCCGAAAGTCGGCTTGATCCCGAAGGTGCCGGTAAACGCGCAGGGAATGCGGATCGAGCCACCGGCGTCGCTGCCCTGGTGCAGCACGCCCAGGTTCAACGCCGCCGCCGCAGCGGCGCCCCCGGACGAACCACCGGCGGTGGTGCGCGTGTCCCACGGGTTGCGGGTGATGCCGTACAGCGGGTTATCGGTGACGCCTTTCCAGCCGAATTCCGGGGTGGTGGTCTTGCCCAGCAGCACCGCGCCGGCCATGCGCATGAAGGCCGAGAAGGGCGCGTCTACGTCCCACGGGCCCTCAGCGGATGAGGTGCGCGAGCCTTTGCGCGTGGGCATACCGACTGTCAACGTCAGGTCCTTGATCGACGCCGGCACGCCATCCAGCGCGCCGCAGGGTTCACCTTTCAACCAGCGTTGTTCCGACGCTCGCGCAGCGTCCAGTGCGCCTTGCGGGTCGACATGGCAGTAGGCATTCACCACCGGGTTATAGCGCTCGATGCGCAGCAAAGCGTCTTCGGTGACCTCTACGGGTGACAAGCTCTTTTCGCGAAAATGCTGCAACAGTTGCACCGCTGTCAGTTGGCCAATCTCGCTCATGCCACATCCCCCTGGGCCGCATTGACCATGGCGCGCAGCAACACCGCGCAACCCGCTGCCAGGTCATCCGGCGCGGCGTTTTCGATTTCGTTATGGCTGATACCGCCCTCGCACGGCACAAAGATCATCCCGGCCGGGCCCAGTTCAGCGACGAAGATCGCGTCATGCCCGGCACCGCTGACAATGTCCATATGGCTCAAGCCCAATGCCTGGGCAGCCTCGCGCACGGCATTGACGCAGGTCGGGTGGAAGTCCAGCGGCGGGAAGTCGGCGGTGGGCGTCAGTTCAAACGTCAAGCCGTGGCGGGCGGCCGAGTCCTGGATCACGCTGCGCACTTGATTGACCATGGCTTGCAGCTTGTCGGCGTGCAGGTGACGCAGGTCAATGGTCATGTGCACCTGGCCGGGGATCACGTTGCGCGAGCCAGGGTGCAGGCTCAGGCAGCCGACGGTGCCGCAGGCGTGAGGCTGATGCTGATGGGCGATACGGTTGACCGCGCTGACCACCTCGGCAGCGCCCACCAGGGCATCCTTGCGCAGGTGCATGGGCGTCGGGCCCGCATGCGCCTCCACGCCAGTGAGGGTCAGGTCGAACCATTTCTGGCCCAGGCAGCCCATCACCACGCCCAGGGTAATGGCCTGGTCTTCCAGCACCGGGCCTTGCTCGATGTGCGCTTCGAAATACGCGCCTACCGGATGGCCCAGCACCGCACGGTCACCGGCATAGCCGATGCGCTGCAGTTCGCTGCCTACCGACAGGCCCTGGTCGTCGCGCTTGTCGAGGGTCTCCTGCAGGTCGAACTTCCCGGCAAACACCCCGGAGCCCATCATGCACGGCGGGAAGCGTGAGCCTTCTTCGTTGGTCCACACCACCACTTCGATGGGCGCCTGGGTTTCGATTTGCAGGTCATTGAGTGTGCGGATCACTTCCAGCCCGGCCATCACCCCGTAGCAACCGTCGAACTTGCCGCCGGTGGGCTGGGTGTCGATATGGCTGCCGGTCATGACCGGGGGCAGGGCGGGGTTGCGCCCAGGGCGCCGGGCGAAAATATTGCCGATGGCATCCACACTGACGCTGCACCCGGCGGCTTCGCACCACTGCACAAACAGGTCGCGGGCCTGGCGGTCCAGGTCGGTGAGGGCCAGGCGACACACGCCGCCCTTGGCCGTGGCGCCGAGCTGGGCCAGGTCCATCAGTGACTGCCACAAGCGGTCGCGGTTGATCAGCGGGGCATTGCTCTGGAGCGGTTGCGCAAGACTATTCATCAGGAATCTCCACTCAGGCACTCAAGGCCAGGTAACGGTTTTTGATGGTCGGGTCGGCGCGGAAGTCAGCGGCGCTGCCTTCGTACACCACGCGGCCCTGTTCGAGCACGTAATGGCGGTCGGCGAGCTTGTCGCAGACCATCAGGTTCTGTTCCACCAGCAACACCGGCAGGCCCTCGTCCTTGACCTTGCGCAGGATCTTCACCAGCTCGTCAACGATCACCGGGGCCAGGCCTTCAGTGGGTTCGTCGAGGATCAGCAGCTTGGGGTCGTTCAGCAGGGCGCGGGCGATGGCGAGCATTTGCTGTTCGCCGCCGGACAACGCATGGCCGGCGTTTTTGCGCCGCTCCTTGAGGCGCGGGAACATGGCGTACACGTCTTCCAGTTGCCAGCGGCTGTGCTTGCGGGCGGCGATGCGCAGGTTTTCCTCAACGGTCAGCAGACGGAAAATCCCACGGTTCTCCGGCACCAGCGCCAAGCCCTGGCGTGCGATTTCAAAGATTTTCTGCCCCACCAGCGCCTGGCCGTTGAAGTGAATCTGGCCCTGGCGCGGGCAAATGATGCCCAGGATGCTGCGCAAAGTGGTGGTCTTGCCGGCACCATTGCGACCCAGCAGGGTCACCAGTTCGCCAGGGTTGACGGTCAATGACACGCCTTCCAGCACATGGCTTTTGTCGTAGTAGGAATGGATATTCTCGACGATCAGCATCAGGCAGCCTCCCCAAGATAGGCCGTGCGCACACGTTCATCGGCGCGCACGAACGCCGGCGTGCCTTCCACCAGGATCTGCCCATGGCTCATCACCGTGATGCGTTGGCTGATGGACATGACGATGCTCATGTTGTGTTCGATCAACAGCACCGTGTGGTCGCGGCCAAGGTCGCTGATCAGTTGGGTCATGATCGGAATATCGTCGATGCCCATGCCCGAGGTGGGCTCGTCGAGCATCAACAGTTTGGGTTTGGAGCAGATCGACATGCCCACCTCCAGCACCCGTTGCTGGCCGTGGGACAACTCACCGGCCAGGGTGTCGGCGCGGGCCGTGAGTTGCAGGCGTTCCAGCACCTGGTCGGCCATCTCCAGGTGCTCGCGCTGGCTGTCTACCCGACGCCAGAAATTCAGGGCGCGGGCGCCGTCGCGGCCCTGGGCGGCCAGGCGCAGGTTCTCGCGCACGCTGAGGTTCTGGAACAGGCTGGTGAGTTGGAACGAGCGCGCCATGCCCAGGCCGACGCGGCCGTGGGCGGGCTTGCGCATCAGGTTCTTGCCGTCGAAATGCATTGCTCCGGCGGTGGCCTGGCGCTCACCCGTGAGGCAGTGGAACAGGCTGGTCTTGCCGGCACCGTTGGGGCCGATAATGGTGTGGATGGTGCCGGCTTCAACCTTGAGGTTGACGCCATTGACCGCATGGAACGCGCCGTAGGCCAGCTCCAGGTTTTGGGTTTCCAGCAGGATACTCATAGCCCGTCCTCCTTGGCGACGACTGCGGTTTTGCGCGTGCCGCGCAGCTTTTCGAACAGCGATGCCAGGCCGCCCCACAAACCGCCGCGCATGAAGATCACCACCAGGATCAGGATCACCCCCAGCAGCATCAGCCAGCGCGGCCACAGATCGGAGAGAAAGTCGCCCAGCAGCACGATGGAACCGGCGCCCAGCAGTGAGCCGAACAGCGAGCCGGTGCCGCCGACGATGGTCATGATCAGGATGTTCTCGGACATCGCCAGGTCGATATTCGACAGCGGCACAAAGTGCAGCAGCATGGCGTACAGCGCCCCGGCTATCCCGGTGACCGCGCCCGACAGCACGAACACCAGGATCTTGAAGTGACGCGTGTCGTAGCCGATGGCCGAGGCGCGGGTTTCATTTTCGCGGATTGCCATCAGCGTGCTGCCGAACGGCGAGGCGATCACCCGGCGTGCGCCGATGAAAATCAGCAGGAACAGCACCGCGACAAAACCGTAGAAGGCGCGGGCATCGTCCAGGGACAGCAGCACGGTGTCACCCACACGAATTTCCGGACGTGGCACGCTGAGCAGGCCGTTGTCGCCACCTGTCCAGTCGCTCAAGGTGTAGGCGACGAAGTAGGCCATCTGGCTGAACGCCAACGTGAGCATCACGAAGTAAATGCCCGTGCGCCGAATCGCCAGGGCGCCCACCAGCAAAGCCAGCACGCCACCGGCCAGCGCCGCGCCCAGCAACGCGGTGAACAGGCCCAGTTGCAGGTGGATCATCAACAGCGCCGCACAATAAGCACCGGCACCAAAGAAGATGCCTTGGCCGAAGGACAGCAGCCCGGTGTAGCCCAGCAGCAGGTTGCAGGCCAGGGCGGCCATGGCAAAAATCAGGATCTCGGTGGCCAGGGTCGCCGAGGGCAACACCAATGGCAGGCCGATCAGCACGGCCAACACCCACAGCAACATGGCTCTGGATTGGGTCTTGGCAAACGGCAGGGGGTTTTTCTCGCTCATGTCAGGCTCTCCCGAACAGGCCGTAGGGGCGCACCAGGATCACCACGGCCATGGCGCCGTAGATCATCAGGCTCGCACCCTGGGGCCAGAGTGTGGTCATCAGGCTTTGCACCACGCCCACCAGCAAACCGCCGACCAGCGCACCGCTGAACGAGCCCATGCCGCCGATCACCACCACCACGAAGGCGATGCCGAGAATCTCCGGGCCAACGAAGGGCTGGGCGCCGCGCAAGGGCGCGAACAACACCCCGGCGACACCGGCCAGGGCGACGCCGAGGGCGAAGGTCATGGAGAACAGGCGGAAAATATTGGTGCCCAGCAGCGAGACGGTTTCGGTGCTTTCACTGCCGGCGCGCACCAGGGCACCGAAGCGCGTGCGCTCCAGCAGCAGCCACAGGCCCAAGCCCACCAGCCCGGAAAACACGATGAGGAACAGGCGGTAGTACGGATAGACAAAATCACCCACCACCAGCACGCCACGCAACAGTTCCGGCACGGCGACGCTTTTGCCCACCGGGCCCCAGATCATCACGCTGGCTTCCTGGATGATCAGAGCGATTCCCAAGGTCACCAGAATCTGGAACATATGCGGCAAGTGGTAGATACGCTGGATCAACAAGCGCTCAATCACCCAGGCCAACGCAGCCACCACCAACGGCGCGATCAGCAACGCCAGCCAGAAGCTGCCGGTGAGGCTCACCGCGGTGTAGCAGATGTAGGCGCCGAGCAGGAAGAACGCGCCGTGGGCGAAGTTGACGAAGTTGAGCAGGCCGAAAATGATCGTCAGCCCCACCGCGATCAGGAAGTAGATCATCCCCAACCCGAGGCCGTTGAGGATCTGGAACAGGTACAGATTAAGCATGCAGGCACCCTCCGCAGGCGGCCGCTTGCGCGGCCCTGCGCGACAATAGTTAAGCGGTCAGCCGAGTGTGCAGCCCGTCGCCTCGACTGCGGGGAACGACTGGCCAGCGCTGAGCACTTTGGCCAGGTCGTCCTTGTCGGCCATGTCGCCGCTGGCCTTGCCGATCAGCAGGTAGTAATCCTTGATCACCTGGTGGTCGCCGGCGCGGATCGACTCCTTACCGGTCGGGCCTTCGTAGCTCAAGCCTTGCAGGGCCTTGGCTACGGTCGGGCCGTCGAAGCTGCCGGTGGCGATGATGGTGTCGAGCATGACTTTGGTGCTGATGTAGTCGGCGGCCAGCGGGTAGGTGGGGTTGATGCCGTATTTGGCCTGGGTCAGCTTGACCAGCTCACGATTGAGCGGGGTGTCGACCTGGTGCCAGTACTGCGCGCCCAGGTACACGCCTTCGAGCACATCGCTGCCCAGTTCCTGGAACTGATCCAGGCCGGCAGACCACACCAGCAATACCTTCATGCGCTCCTTGATGCCGAAGTTCACGGCCTGGCGCAGGGTGTTGGACGATTGGCTGCCAAAGTTGAGCAGCACCAGCACATCGGGCTTGGTGGAAATGGCGTTGGTCAGGTAACCGGAAAACTCTTGTTCCTGCAGTGAGTGGTAGCTGTTGCCCACGTGTTCCAGGTTATGTTCCTTGAGCACGTTTTTGGCGCCTTCGAGCAAGGCTTCGCCGAACACGTATTGCGGGGTGATGGTGTACCAGCGCTTGGCGTCCGGCAGCAACTTGATCAGCGGCACCATGGTTTCGCGGATCGCACCGTAGGTGGGCACTGACCAGCGGAAGGTCGCTTTGTTGCAGTCCTTGCCTGTGACTTCATCGGCGCCCACCGGGGTCATGAACACGCCGCCGACTTTGTCCACTTCCTTGGCCACCGCCAGGGCGGAAGACGACAGCGTGCACCCCTGGAAGAACCGTGCGCCGTCCTGCGCGATGGCCTCTTGCACCTTGCGCACCGCCTTGCCGGCGTTGCCTTCGGTGTCGATGACCTTGTAGTTCAGCGGGCGGCCGAGCAAGTCGGGGTGTTGTTGCACCGCCAGGCGTGAACCCATGTCGGCAAATTTGCCATAGCTGGCAAAGGCGCCAGACATGGACTTGAGGCCGTAAAAGGTAAAGGGCTCGGCGGCGAATGCCGAACGCACGCTCAGCGGAAGGCTGAGGGCGGCGGCCGCGGTGAGGCTGGCTTTCAATAACGTACGACGCTGCATGGGGTGACTCCCTGGTTTAGTTATTGGCAGGAGCGGCAAGGGCGATACGGTGGAGCAAGGGCCTGTGGGCAGGCTTTTTATTGGGCTGAGTGAACCGATCTAAAGGTTGGAACCTGGTCGAAATGTGGGAGCGGGCTTGCTCGCGAATGCGCTGGGTCAGCTACGCATGCAATGACTGATACACCGCATTCGCGAGCAAGCCCGCTCCCACAGTTGATTGCCTGTGTGCTTACGAGTGGTCGAACTCCAGTAGGAAGTGCGGGCTGACCTGGCCTTCCAGCGCGGTCATATGGTGTTCGGCATCGCACATGTGTTCATGCATCAAGCTGCGCACCGCGCTTTCATCCCCGGCGCGAAAGGCGATCAGCAGTTGCCTGTGATAGTCGAGGTTGGCCGCGTCGAACTGCTTGCGCTTGGGCTTGTAGGCCTTTTTCAGCACCACCAGGTCGCGCAGCAAGTCATTGAGAAACTGCGCCATGAAGCTCAGCAGCGGGTTGGGACAGGCCCGGGCCAGCAGGTTGTGGAACTCCAGTTCCGCCAGGCGCTGTTCGCGCTGGCCGGCTTCGCTATCTTCGGGGGCGCTGCAAAAATCCACGTTGGCTTGCAGGGCCAGGTAATCGTCTTCGCTCAAACGCCCGAGCACTGACACTGCCAGTTCCACTTCGATGACCTTGCGCAGTTGGTAGACCTGCTCGCCGTCCAGGTGCTGGAAGTGCAGGTAATTGCGCAAGGCGCGGCTGGCAGGTTCAGTGCCGGCCTGGTTCAAGTAGGCCCCGCCGCTGGGGCCGGTGCGCGTGCTCACCAAGCCTTCGACCTCCAACGCTTTGAGCGCTTCGCGCGCCGAGCCCTTGGAGCACTGGAAGCTTTCCATCAGCTCGCGCTCGGTGGGCAGGCGGTCGCCGGGCTTCAAGGCGTCGGTGACGATCGAGCGCTTGACCGACTCGACAATCACATCGGAAAGCTTCTGGCGTTTGCGGCGTAACGGGCGACTCAGCATGGCGGTGATTTATCGTATTAATGCGGATAAATAGCACTTAATAACGATTGGGCAGGTGCGTCAACGCAAGGGGTCGTTTTCGGTGAATAGGGGTCGTAAATGTGCAGGTTATTCCCAGGCGCCCGGGTCCAGGCAGCGTGCGGACGCCGGCGGCTGTTTGCCATAAGCGAGGAAATCGCCTAGCCAGCGGCTCACACAACCGTCAGCGCCTGCGTGTGCCGACTCCTTGAGCAAGAGCTGCTCGACACCGGCGGCGAGCGCTTCGCCAGGTTCGGTATTGATCAGCACCATGCGCCCGACGCGCTCGGGAAACAGCGTGCCATAGCGGCTGCCCAGGCGGGTGGCCGCGGCGTTGCCCAGGTAGTTGAGGCGCCCCTCGCCCAGTTGCCCGCGCACGTACTCCATGTCCCGTGCGGCCTGTTCCACGGCATTGCCCTGGCGCAGGTCGCGGGTGCTCAGCTCTATCACGTCGTAGCGGTCGACCAGGGTGCGATAGGCGGTGGTGGCAAGCGACTCCCAGCGGCTGGCCAAGTGAAGGACGAAAGGTGCGTCTTTGACCCGCTGGGGGTCGCCGGCCTGGATGAACACCACGCCTTCACGGTTGAGCGGCTGCCGTGCGCCTACCCGTGTCACGCTCAGACGAATACGGCCACGCTGGGGGGCGGCATGGTCGCGGGGCACGCTGACCAGGCCGCATTGGGTGCGGCCAACCACTTCGGGGTCCAGGCGCGCTGTTGCAGTGAGTGGGCAGTCCAGCAACCAGTCGATCGCGGTGGGGGCGATCAAGGGCTCGGCCAACGCCAGGTTTGGTATCAGCCAAAAGCCGATGCAGACCAGACCGTTTACAAAAGCGCTGGGTTTCATCATGAGGTCCCGGGCATCCGTGTGATAACGGCTTTTTTACCAAGGACCTTGGGGTGGAAAATGTAAGGTGAAGAAACAGCTCGTGTATGAAATATGAGTTTCGTTTATCAGATATCGGTGTTCCAGCCACCGCCCAATGCCTTGTACAGGGCGATGCTGGCTTGCAGGCGCGACAGGCGCAGTAGCACGTTCTGGTCCTGGGCGTCGTACAGGGTGCGCTGGGTTTGCAGTACCGTGAGCAGGTCTTCGGCGCCGGCTTCATAGCGGCTTTGGGCAATCTGGAAGGCGGTCTGCGCCTGTTGCAGCTCCTCGGCCTGCCACTGGCGTTGCTGGTCCAGGCGGGTGATGCTGCTGAGGGCTTTTTCCACATCGGCAAAGCCGTTGATGATCGCCCCACGGTAGGTTTGCAGCAGTTCATCCTGGCGTGCCCGAGCCTTGTCGCGCTCGGCGCTCAGCCGGCCATTGTTGAAGATCGGCGCCATCAGGCCCGAGGTCAGGGTGTAGAAGGGACTGCGCAGGATGTCTTCGGCCTTGGACGCGCCCGAACCGAGGGTCGCACCCAGTGTCACCGTCGGCAGCATGGCCGCACGGGCCACCGTGACGTCGGCACTGGCGGCCGCCAACTGGGCCTCGGCCTGGGCGAGGTCGGGGCGCCGGCTCAATAACTGGCTGGGCACGCCGGGCCCGATACTTGGCCAGGTCAGTGCCTGAAAGGGTTCTGTGCCTAGCTCCAAAGCTTGCACAGGCTGGCCGAGCAGGGCAGCGAGGGTGATCTGCGATTCTTCGGCCGATTGCTCGATCAGCGGCAGTTGCCGTTGCTGACCGGCCACCAGGCTTTTCTGTTGTGCCAGTTCCAGAGCCGTGGCGGAACCTGCGTCGTAGCGGGTCTGCACCAGGTTCAGCACATTGCGCGCATTCGCCAGGTTGAGCTCGGCAATCTGCAGGCGCTGGCGTGCGGCCAGGGTTTGCGCGTAGCGGTCGGCGACGTTGCTGAGCAGGGTCAGTTCCACGTTGGCCTGATCGTACTCACTGGCCTGCAGGCTATGCACTGCACTGTCACGCGCAGCGGCGCGGCCACCCCAGAAGTCGATTTCGTAGCTGGCCGTGAGGTTGGCGGCGTAGTTGTTGACGGTCTTATTGCTCTCAGTGGCGTCCAGGTCCGAGTTGCCGCTGCCCCGCAACAGTCTTTGACGGCTGGCGGCGAGGTTGAACTTCAGCTCCGGCAGCAACGGTGCGCCGGCAATCACTGCTGTGGCCTGGGCCTGACGGACACGCGCCATGGCGGCCGCCACGTCGAAACTGTCACGACGGGCCTGGTCGATCAGGCGGTTCAACGCCGGGCTGCCAAACTGCGTCCACCAGCGTTGGTTGATGGCTTGGGTCGCTTCGCGCTCGGCATAGTGCCAGGCGGCGGGCGCGGGGAGGCCGCTGTCGATGACCGGCGGGTTAGCGCCGCAGGCCGTGAGCAACAGGCACAGGCTGAGCGCTGACAACGGCGGGGTGATGGATCGTTTATTCACTGGTCAACGCCTTAACCGGATCGAGCCGGGCAGCTTTACGGGCCGGCATAAAGCCGAATACGACGCCGGTGACCAGCGCACAACCAAACGCACCGAGCACCGCCACCAGGGAAAACTGCACCGCCACTTCGGCCAGCACCAGCACACCGCCCACCAGCAATGCCAGGGCAATACCGAACAGGCCACCGACCACCGAGAGCATTACCGCCTCGGTAAGGAACTGGCGCAGGATGTCGCGCTGGCGTGCGCCGGTGGCCATGCGGATGCCGATTTCACGGGTGCGTTCGCGCACGGTCATCAACATGATATTCATCACGCCGATGCCGCCCACCAGCAGGGAAATCGCCGCAATCGAGCCGAGCATCAGCGACAGGGTGTTCTGGGTTCGTGCTTCGGCCTGAATCATCGCGGCATTGTTGGTCAGCTCGTAGTCGCGCTTGCCGTTGTGCAGCTTCAGCATCAACTGGTCGATGGCGCGTTCGGCTTCATGCACCTTGCGCGCATCGGTGGTGGCAATCGCCACGTATTCGGGGTTGTAGCTACCGAACAGGCGGACACTGGCGGCGCTGTAGGGAATGGCGACGCGGTCGTCACTGTCCTTGTTGCCGGAGCTGGAACCTTTTTCCGCGAGCACGCCGACCACCTGGAAGGGCACGTTCTCGATCAGGATGTACTGGCCGATAGGGTTGGCCACGCCCTTGAACAATTTTTGGCGGATGCGCGCGCCGATCACAGCGACCGTGGCAGCGGCGCGTTCGTCGGCCTCGGTGAAGTAGCTGCCCTCGACCACCGGCCAGTTGAAGATCTCGGGGAAGTTGGTGTCGTTGCCCCCCACGTAAGCCATATAGTCGACGTTGCCGAAGCGCACACCCGCGTCGGTGCCGTTGACCGGCATGATGCGCTTGACCTGAGGCAGCGTCGCCAGGGCGGCGACATCGTTGAGGGACACGATACCCAGCGGCGTACGCGGGTTGGGCGAAGACCCGCTGAGGTAAATGATATTGGAGCCGAACGCGCCCATCTGCGCCATGACCTGGCGCTTGCTGCCTTCGCCCACCGCCAGCATCACCACCACCGACGCGACGCCGATGATAATGCCCAACAGCGTCAGCGCCGTGCGGAAACGGTTGATCCACATCACCCGCCAAGCGGCTTGTACCGCATCCAGCAATTCAGCTTTCCAGGCACCATTGTGCTCGGCACCGTCGGCCAGGCGTTGGCGCAGGTCCACGGCGTGCAAGGCGCCGGCCGCCACGCTGGGTGTGGCCGCACGGGTGTCAGCCGAATCGCTGATGATCTGGCCGTCGCGAATCTCGATGATGCGGTTGGCCCGCGCCGCCACTTCACGGTCGTGGGTAATCAGGATGACCACATGGCCCTGGCTCGCCAGTTCGTCGAGCAAGGCCATGACCTCGGCACCGCTGTGGCTATCGAGGGCGCCGGTGGGTTCGTCGGCGAGGATGATATGGCCGCCGTTCATCAGGGCGCGGGCGATGGACACCCGTTGCTGTTGCCCACCGGACAATTGGTGCGGCCGATTGCCGGTGCGCTCGGCCAGGCCCAGGCGGGTGAGCAGGGCGCTGGCGCGGGCATGACGTTCGGCGGCGCTGACGCCGGCATAGATCGCCGGCATCTCGACGTTTTCCTGGGCAGAGCCTGACGGAATCAAGTGGTAGCCCTGGAACACAAAACCGAAGGCTTCGCGGCGTAGCCAGGCCAATTCGTCGCTGCCCAGGTGGGCGACGTTTTCCCCGGCGAACAGGTAATCACCCTCGGTGGGGCGGTCGAGGCAGCCGAGGATGTTCATCAGCGTCGACTTGCCCGAGCCCGACGCGCCGACAATGGCGACGAACTCGCCGGCATGGATCGACAGGTCAATGCCGCGCAACACATCGACCTGCGGGCTGTCGCCGCCGCCGTAGGATTTGCGGATGCCTTTGAGTTCAATCAGGGGCGTGGTCAAGTCAGCCCCCATTGCTATCAGCCGGGCCGATCAACAGGTGGTCGCCCTCGTTCAGCCCCCCGAGCACTTCGACGCGCAGGCGGTCGCTGATGCCCAGGCGCACTTCGCGGTCTTCGATGGCACCGTTTTTGGCCACCACCCGGGCGATTTGCGCTGCGGAGCCGGGCACGCTTTGCAAGGCGGCGACGGGTACGGTGAGGGCGTCCTTGACCTGGCTGGCGACGAAAAAGACCTGGGTGGTCATCTCGGCCATCAGCGCGTTGTCGGCGTTGTCTACGTCCAGCAGCACCGTGTACAGCACCACTCGGCCTGTGCCGCTCTTGCTGGTGCTGCTCGGGCTGCCGTTGCCCTGGGTTTCGTTCAAGGGTTTGGGCGGGATCGGCAGGATCTGGCGCACCGTGCTGGTCCAGCGCCGGCTGCCACCGCTCAGGGTGGTGAAATACGCGCTCATGCCGGGTTTGACATGGCCGATGTCGGCTTCGGAGACCTCCGCCCACACCGTCATGGGCGACAGCTTGGCGATGCGCAGGATCAGCGGGGTTTGCTGTTGCGCGTTGAGGGTCTGGCCGACGCGCGCGTCCACGGCCACCACGGTGCCGGTCATCGGCGCGTAGATGCGCGTGTAGCCCAACTCGGCTTCATCGCTGCGCAGGCTGGCCTGGGCCTGGCGGATCTGTGCCTGGAACATCTCGACCCGCGCCTGGGTCGCGCTCAGTTCTGCCTTGGCGGTCTGCACGTCTTCTTCGCGGGTGGCGTTGCCGGCACTCAGGCGCTGCTGGCGCTGGTACTTCTGACGGGCCAGTGCGTGCTGGGCTTTCTGCTCCTGCAACTGGGCCTGCAGGTTTTCGATGGCATAGCGGCTGGCGTCGAGCTTGGCTTTTTGCGTGGCGGGGTCGATCTCCACCAGCAATTGGCCTTCCTGGACCTGGTCACCGGCCTCGACGTGGATCTTGCGGATCTGCCCGGAGGCCTGGGCGCCGACGTCCACGTAGCGCCGCGGTTGCAGGGTGCCCAGGGCGGTGACGCTGTTTTCGATGTCGGCGCGGGTCACAGTAACGGTGGCCAGGGCGTCGCGGCCCGGCGTCAGGCCCTGCCAGGTGGCAAACGCAACGATGGGAATCAGGCACGCCACCACAAGCAGGGCGCGTCGGGCAGGTCGAGGGCGTTTCATGGGTAGCTTCCAGCCAGGAAAGTTCGGGGCGCAGTCGCGCAGAGCTGACAGGTAAACGAGGAAAATGCTCCGGAATTTAGGCTGTTACATAAGTAGTTACAGCTCAGCTGGAGAAAAAAATCGACCGCTGATGAGAGAGTTCTTTAAAAGTAGATGAGAATTACTATAAATTGCACACACTCAAACTGCCATCATCGGTGATGGCAAAACCGTCAATGGTTGCGGGTGCGTCCAGGTAAGGGGATGTGCTCTCGGGTTTTTCGCGAGCAAGCTCGCTCCTATAGGGGTAGGCGTCGTTTGTATTAAGGCCGTGGGGCCAGGAGTCATGTTGGAAAACTACTATCGCGAGCTGGTGTGTTTCCTCAACGCCAAGCTGGGCAACCGTCAGGTGGCCGAAGATGTGGTGCATGACGCTTATGTGCGGGTGCTCGAGCGCGCAAGCGACACCCCGATCGAACAACCGCGCGCCTTCCTGTACCGCACCGCCTTGAACCTGGTGATCGACGGCCATCGGCGCAATGCCGTGCGCCAGGCCGAGCCTCTGGAGGTGCTGGACAGCGAAGAGCGCTTCGCCGCCTGTTCACCCCACGCCAGCCATGACCAGGGCCAGCGCCTGGAGATGCTCGAACGCGCCCTGGCCGAGTTGCCGGCGGCCTGTCGCGACAGTTTCCTGTTGCGCAAACTCGAAGGCCTGTCCCACCTGCAAATCGCTGAACGCCTGAACATTTCCCGCAGCCTGGTGGAAAAACACATCGTCAATGCGATGAAGCACTGCCGGGTGCGCATGCGCGAGTGGGAAGCGCACTGATCACTGGTTAGTTAAATTTTATTTCACTGTCCTCGTTTCCTATCAACACACGGCCTGTTGTTCAGGCCATGAAGGTATTCCCGCCCCACCGCCATGGGGCTTATCCAGAGGACACTGGAATGACACAGGCAATTGCTTCGCCCGCGGTTCATGACCTGATCGGGATCGGTTTCGGCCCTTCGAACCTGGCGCTGGCCATCGCCCTGCAGGAGCGTGAAAAGGCCCAGGGCAAGCTGGACGTGCTGTTTCTCGACAAACAAGCCGACTACCGCTGGCACGGCAATACCCTGGTGACCCAGAGCGAACTGCAGATTTCCTTCCTCAAGGACTTGGTGACCCTGCGCAACCCCACCAGCCCGTACTCCTTCGTCAACTACCTCAAGGCCCACGACCGCCTGGTGGACTTCATCAACCTGGGCACCTTCTATCCCTGCCGCATGGAGTACAACGACTACCTGCGCTGGGTGGCGGGGCAGTTCCAGGCCCAGGCCAACTACGGTGAAGAAGTGCTGGCCATCGAGCCGATCCTGCATCAGCAACAGGTCGAGGCGTTGCGCGTGATCTCCCGTGGTGCCCAGGGCGAGCAGCATGTGCGCACCACCCGTTCGGTGGTGGTCAGCGCCGGCGGCACACCGCGCATCCCCGAGGCATTCAAGGCGCTCAAGGGCGATAGCCGGGTGTTTCACCATTCCCAGTACCTGGAGCGCATGGCCAACCAGCCGTGCGTAGACGGCAAGCCGATGCGCATCGCCGTGATCGGCGGTGGCCAGAGCGCAGCCGAAGCCTTTATCGACCTCAATGACAGCTTCCCGTCGGTACAGGTCGATATGATCCTGCGCGGTTCGGCGCTCAAACCGGCCGACGACAGCCCGTTTGTCAACGAAGTGTTTTCGCCGGCCTTTACTGACCTGGTGTTCCAACAGGTCGGTGCCGAGCGTGAGCGTTTGGTCGCCGAGTACCAGAACACCAACTACTCGGTGGTGGACCTGGACCTGATCGAGCGAATCTACGGGATTTTCTACCGCCAGAAAGTCTCCGGCATCGCCCGCCAGGCGTTCCGCACGCTGACCGTGGTGGAGAAAGCCACCCCTGGCCCGCTGGGCATCGAATTGGCCCTGCGCAATACCGCCACTGACGAAACCAGCCTCAACCATTACGACGCGGTAATTCTGGCCACCGGCTACGAGCGCCAGATGCACCGGGAACTGTTGGCGCCGCTGGAGGCCTACATGGGCGACTTTGAGGTGGCCCGCGACTACCGCATCGTCACCGACGAGCGCTGCAAAGCTGGCATTTACATCCAGGGCTTCAGCCAGGCCAGCCATGGCTTGAGCGATACCTTGCTGTCGGTGCTGCCGATTCGGGCCGATGAGATTGCGGCGTCGTTGTATGCGCTGGACCATCACCGTGGCAAGGCGCGTTCGGTGCAGGATCTGCTCCTGGCAACCGCCAGCTGACCTGCCTCTCTGTAGGAGCGAGCTTGCTCGCGAAGAACGTCAACGATAACGCGCCCTCTCTGGATTAACGCGGCGCTCTTGCGTTCTTCGCGAGCAAGCTCGCTCCTACAGACGGCACTTGTGACAAAGTGTGGCTATTGGTACTGTACAAAAAACCAGTATCGGTAGCCCTCCATGCAGTTGATCGAAAAACTCAGCATCCTCGCCGACGCCGCCAAGTACGACGCGTCCTGCGCCAGCAGTGGCGCGCCCAAGCGCAGTTCCGAGGGCAAGGCGGGGCTGGGTTCCACCAATGGCATGGGCATCTGCCACAGCTACACGCCTGATGGCCGTTGTGTGTCATTGCTCAAGGTGTTGCTCACCAACTTCTGCCTCTACGACTGCCAATACTGCGTCAACCGCCGCTCCAGCGACGTGCCCCGTGCGCGCTTCAGCCCGGAGGAGGTGGTCACCCTGACGCTGGATTTCTACAAGCGCAATTGCGTCAGCGGGCTGTTCCTCAGTTCCGGCATCATCCGTTCGTCGGACTACACCATGGAGCAACTGGTACGGGTCGCCAAGTTGCTGCGCGAAGAGCATGACTTTCGCGGTTATATCCACCTCAAGACCATCCCCGATGCCGACCCGGCCCTGATCGCCGAGGCTGGCCGTTATGCCGATCGCCTCAGCGTGAATATCGAACTGCCCACCGACGCCAGCCTGCAAACCCTGGCGCCCGAGAAGCAGATCGGCTCGATCAAGCAGGCCATGCAGACCATCTACACCGGCGAACAGACGGTGCTCAACGAACCCCGCGCGCCACGTTTCGCCCCGGCCGGGCAGAGCACGCAGATGATCGTCGGCGCCGACGACACCGACGACAGCACCATCCTGCACGGTGCCGAGGCGTTGTACGGTAATTTCAAGCTGCGCCGTGTGTATTACTCGGCGTTCAGCCCCATCCCCAACAGCCCGAAAAGCGTACCCTTGGCCGCGCCGCCGCTGATGCGCGAGCACCGCTTGTACCAGGCCGATTTCTTGTTGCGCAGCTACGGTTTCAGCGCCAATGAGCTGTTCGCCGGCCCCGGTGACCTGGCACTGGATATCGACCCCAAGCTGGCCTGGGCCCTGGAGCAACGCGAGGTGTTCCCCCTGGACTTGAACCGCGCCGAGCCGACCCTGATCGCACGTATCCCCGGCATCGGCCTGCGCACCACCCAGCGCCTGGTCGACCTGCGCCGTGAACGCAAGATCCGCTTCGAAGACCTGGCGCGCATGCGTTGCGTGCTGGCCAAGGCCAAGCCGTTTTTCATCACCAGCGACTACCACCCGCAACAGGCCGACAGCACCAGTGTGTTGTTGCGCGAACAACTGCGTGACCGTCCGCAGCCGCAACAGATGGGGCTGTGGGGATGATCAGCCTGGAGTGCGACAACCTTTTCAGCACTTGGCGCGAACAGGCACGCTGGTTGCTCAGCCATCAGGTCGACCCCAGCCAGGTCAGCTGGGGCGAGGTGCAGGCGGCGGACCTATTTGCTACCGATGAACCTATCCCACCAGGGATGGGGCCGTTTCAGGCGCGCATACCCAAGGCGTTGTTGCAATTGCTGGAGTCCGCTGCCTGTTATCACGGTGATCAGCGCTGGAGCCTGCTGTATGAAGTGCTGTGGCGGGTCAGCCACGGTGATCGCACGGCCATGCTCGCGGGGGACAAGCTTGGCAGCGAATTGCAGCGGCGCATCAAGCAAGTCAGCCGGGAAGCCCACCACTTGCACGCGTTTGTGCGCTTCATCGCGCTGCCGGTCGAGGCCGGGTCGGCACTGCCGGAGTACGTGGCCTGGCATGAGCCGGCCCATGACATTCTCAAGAGCGCCAGCGAGCATTTCATCGGGCGCATGGGCCGCCATCGCTGGATGATCGCCACGCCCCTGGACGGGGTGTATTACGACGGCGAGCAACTGATTCATCAGCGCCAGTGCCCCGAGGCCTGGCAGCAACTGGCACAGAATGTCGAAGATCCCCACAGCGCCATGTGGCTGACCTACTACAGCCACATCTTCAACCCGGCGCGGCTGAACCCCAAAGTGATGGAAGGGCATTTGCCCAGCCGCTTCTGGAAGAATTTGCCCGAGGGCAAGTTGATCCCGGGGTTGATCAGCGAGGCGCGTACGGGCAAGCAGAAGGATGGGCAGGCGAAGCTGGTGGGGGCCAAGCCAGGCAAGAGAATATTAGGTGGGCAAGGTTAAAAAATGTGGGAGCGGGCTTGCTCGCGAAAGCGGTGGGTCAGTCAGCTTATGTGTAACTGTCACACCGCTTTCGCGAGCAAGCCCGCTCCCACACAAGCCAGCTCCCACATTTGCTTTTCGCAGCCTGGGGGAGTGGGTATCAGGCCAGTTCGGTCGCAGTGTTCTTGACTACCGCCAACTCCGGATGCGCCACTAACTTATCAATGTGCAACTCGTCATTGTTCAACCAGATCTCCGTCAGCACTCGGTAATGTTCCATATCCCGGCAGCGCATGCGCAGGCTGTAGTCGAACGGCCCGCTGATCAGCTGGCATTCGAACACCTGCGGGCAGGCTTTTACGCAGGCTTCGAAGGCCTTTTGCGCCGAGCGCCCGCTTTGGTTGGACAAGGCCACCAGCACCAGCAGTGACAGCCCCGGTGAGACCATCTGCACATCGATGATCGCCCCATACCCACGGATCACCCCGCGTCGCTCCAGCTTGCGCACCCGTTCCAGGCAGGGCCTGGGGGTGAGGTGCACCAGTGACGAGAGCTTTTCGTAGGTGATACGCCCCTGATGCCTGAGTACGTCGATGATCGCTTCGTCGATGCGATCCAGCGTAGGGGAAGAATGGGGTCCGTTGGCCTTGGTATCCATGAGTTCACTTCAAACGGTTGGAAAGAAATTGCTGCAAGCGTTCGCTGGTGGGATGGTCGAGGATCTCGGCGCCGCCGTGTTCTTCGACTCGGCCCTGGTGCAGGAACAGCACTTGGCTGGACACCTGGCGGGCAAAGCCCATTTCGTGGGTGACCATCAGCATGGTACGACCTTCCTCGGCCAACGTCTGTATGACTTTGAGGACTTCTCCTACAAGTTCCGGGTCCAGGGCCGAGGTGGGTTCATCGAACAGGATAATCTCCGGTTCCATTGCCAGCGCGCGCGCAATGGCCACGCGCTGCTGCTGGCCGCCGGACAGGAACGCCGGGTATTGGTCCGCCACGCGGCTCGGCAGGCCGACCTTGTCCAGGTACAGCCGCGCACGCTTCTCGGCTTCGGCGGCGCTCACGTTCAGCACCCGGCGCGGGGCCATGGTGATGTTTTCCAGCACGGTCATGTGGCTCCACAGGTTGAAGTGCTGGAACACCATGGCCAGGCGCGTGCGCAGGTTTTGCAGTTGCGCCTGGTGCGGCGCACGGGTGCCGGCGCGGCCTGGTTGCATTTCGATGCTGATGCCGTCCAGGGTGATCACCCCGGCGTCAGGCTGTTCCAGAAAGTTGATGCACCGCAGCATCGTGCTTTTGCCCGAGCCGCTGGCGCCGATCAAGCTGATCACATCGCCCTGGCGTGCGTTGAGGGACACGCCCTTGAGCACCTCGTGTTCGCCGTAGCGTTTATGGATACCTTCGACTTGCAGCTTGATGGCCGCCGTGGCGGTTTTGCCGACGGGTACATCCATTGGATAAGCGGCCAGGGCCTGCGCGGACTGATTCATGGGTTAGCCTCGGGTAGGAACAAGAAAGCGCATCCAGCGACGTTCGGCCAGCCTGAACAGGCCCACCAGTGCAAAGGACAGCAGCATGTAGAGCAGGGCGGCGATGCCGAAAGCCTGGAAGGTCAGGAACGTCTCTGCATTCGCATCGCGGGCGACCTTGAGGATGTCGGCGACGGTGGCGGTGAACGCCAGCGACGTGGCGTGCAGCATCAGGATCATTTCATTGCTGTAGGCCGGCAGGGCGCGACGCAGCGCGGCGGGCACTATCACAAACAGGTTCAGCCGCCAGCCGTGCAGGCCATAGGCGCGTGCCGCTTCGATCTCACCATGGGGAATGTTGCGGATTGCCCCAGCGAAAATTTCTACGGTGTAGGCGCAGGTGTTGAGCACAAACGCCAACAGCGTGCAGTTCAGCGCATTGCGGAAAAACTGGTTGAGCAGGGCGTTGTCCTGCACCACCTCCAGGCTGTACAGCCCGGTGTAGCAAATCAGCAGTTGGATATACAGCGGCGTGCCACGGAACAGGTAGGTGTAGACCTCCACCGGCCAGCGCAGCCAGAAATGCTCTGAGACGCGTGCCAGCGCCAGGGGGATCGACAGGCCAAAGCCGAGCACCACCGAGATAATGAACAGCCACAAGGTCATGGCAACACCGGACAGGCCGCTGCCATCGCTGAACAGGTAGGCCAGGCCGTATTGCTGGAACAGTTCGATCATCGCGCCATCCCCTTGATGCCCAGGTTATAGCGCCGTTCCAGGCGCTTGAAGATGCGGTTGGATAGGGTGGTAATCACCAGGTACACCAGGCCCGCGAGGATCAGGAAGTACAGCGGCTCACTCGTGGACTTGCCGGCGTTCTGCGCGGCCTTGACCAGGTCTGACAGGCCGATGATCGACACCAGCGCCGTGGACTTGAGCAGCACCAGCCAGTTATTGCCAAGGCCTGGCAGGGCAAAGCGCATCAGTTGCGGGAACAGCACCAGGTGAAAGCGCTGCCAGCGGCTCAGGCCGTAGGCGGTGGCGGCTTCCAGTTGGCCCGCCGGCACACTGAGGATCGCGCCCCGGAAGTTTTCGGTGAAATACGCGCCGTAGATAAAGCCCAGGGTGATCACCCCAGCGGTAAACGGATCGATTTCAACGTAGTCCCAGCCGAACGCTTCGGTCAGGTCGTTGAGCCACAGTTGCAGGCTGTAAAAGATCAGCAGGATCAGCACCAGGTCCGGCACGCTACGAATCAACGTGGTGTAAAGCGTGGCCGGTACGCGCAGCCATTTGGCGCTGGAGAGTTTGGCACCTGCGGCGACCAGGCCCAGGGTAAGGCTCAGGGCCAGGGCGAGGAACGCCAGCTTGAGCGTCATCCAGGCACCCTGGGCCAGCATGGGGCCGTAGCCTTGCAGGTTGAGGAGGTCGTTCATGGGGAAGATCTCGAAGGAGTGCACGGATTTACTGTGGGAGCTGGCTTGTTGTGGCGAGGGAGCTTGCTCCCGTTCGACAGCGCAGCTGGAGCCGGCTTTTTGGGGGCGCTTCGCACCCCAGCGGGAGCAAGCTCCCTCGCCACAACAAGCCCGCTCCCACAGGGGCACGGGTTGCCGGTTACTCGTTGTAGATGTCCTGATCGCCAAAGTATTTCTTCTGGATCTGGGCGTAGGTGCCATCGGCCTGGACGGCGGCGATGCCCTTGTTGATCAGCTCACGCAGCGCCTTGTCGTTCTTGCGCAGGCCCATGGCGATGTCCAGCGGCAGGGTCGGGTCCTTGAAGGCCGGGCCGGTCTTGAAGTCGGCGCCTTCGGGCTTGGACAAGAAGTTGAGCTGGGCTTCGAGCTTGTCCGTCAGGGTGGCGTCGAGGCGGCCGTTCTGCAGGTCGGCGTAGTTCTGTTCCTGGGACTGGTACGCCTTGATCTGTGCACCGAGCTTGGCCAGGTGCGCGCGGGCATAGGCTTCCTGCAACGAGCCTTGCAGCACGCCAACGTGCTTGCCGTTCAGCGACTCGGGGGTGTCACCGAAGGTGGCGTTTTTGCGGGTGATCACCGAGGTGGGGCTGAGGAACAGGCGGTCGGTGAAGTCGATGACTTTCTCACGGGCCGGGGTCACGGCCATGGAGGACATGATCGCGTCGAACTTGCGCGCACGCAGGGCCGGGATCATGCCGTCGAATTCGTTGTGCACCCAGGTGCATTTCACTTCGAGCTTGGCGCAGATGGCGTTGCCCAGTTCGATATCGAAACCTTGCAGGCTGCCATCGGCGGCGACAGATTCGAAGGGCGGGTATTCGGGGAACACGCCAAACCGGATTTCTTTCCAGTCCTGGGCGTGGGCGGCAGTGGCGCACAGTGGCAACAGCAACGCAGCGAAGAGTGATCGCAGAGGAGTCATGTGTCGGTCCCTATATTTTGTAATTGATGTCAGGGGCAGTGAATAACTGGGAGCAGAGAATGCTTCATGATGGTGCGTTTTTTGTGTCGTTTACCCGGTGTGCAAAGCGCAAATTGCGCTGTTAAAACGAGCAATGCAGCGGAAACGGCTGTGACACCGGCAAAATCGGCTTTCAAGCCGTGAAAATCTGGCCTGCCCTGGGCGAAAAGCGGCAGGCCAGAGCGGTTTCAGGCGCGCTTTTTGTGCTGTACAACCGGTTGCTGGGCCAGGCGCGCAAACAGGTCTTTCGGGTCGGCCAGGTCTGGCACCAGCTCCAGCTCACTGCCCACTTCCAACGCCTTGGCCACGTCCAGTACATAGCGCAGGGCCGAGTAGTCTTCGATGGCGAAACCCACCGAGTCGAACAGGGTAATTTGGCGGTCATTTTCGCGGCCCGGCTGTTGGCCGTTGATCACTTGCCACAGCTCGGTGACCGGCGAATCTTCCGGCATATGCTGGATTTCGCCTTCGATGCGGCTTTGCGGTTCGTACTCGACGATCACCCGGGCGCGCTCGACGATGCGGCGGTCCAGCTCGGTCTTGCCCGGGCAGTCACCGCCCACGGCATTGAGGTGCATGCCTGGCTCGATCATCTCGTCAGTCAGGATGGTGGCGTAGGCTTTGTCCGCAGTCACAGTGGTGACAATGTCCGCGCCTTTGACCGCCTCGGCGACGCTGGCGGCCAGGATCACCTTGATCGCCGGGAACGCCTTGAGGTTGGCGGCGAGCTTGGCGGTGGCCTGGGGGTCGATGTCGAACAGGCGGATTTCAGTAATGCCAAGCATGGCGTGGAAGGCCAGTGCCTGGAATTCGCTCTGGCAGCCGTTGCCGATCAGCGCCATGCTGCGGCTGTTGGCGCGGGCCAGGTAGCGGGCGACCAGGGCCGAGGTGGCGGCGGTGCGGATGGCGGTGGTGAGGGTCATTTCCGCCAGCAGCACCGGCTTGCCGGTGTCGACGTCGCCCAAGGCACCGAACGCCATCACGGTGAGCATGCCGGCGAGGGTGTTTTTCGGGTGGCCGTTGACGTACTTGAAGGCGTACAGCGAGGCGTCGGACACCGGCATCAGCTCGATCACGCCATCCGGTGAATGGTTGGCCAGGCGCGCGCATTTCTCGAAGTCCTGCCAGCGCAGGTAGTCGGCGCGGATGTAGTCGGCCATCTCGGTGATGCAGGTTTGCAGGCCTTTCTGCGAGACCAGGTAGCTGAGGTCGTTGACGTCGATATAACGGGTCATGGCAAGACTCCTTATTGAAATGAGGGACGGGCCGGCAGATGCACTTCGGCCAGCATGCAGCGGGCACTGCCGCCGCCGATGCGTTCGATGTTGTCGATATTCACCACCACCGGCCGCGTATGGCGCTCCACATGCTGACGCTGCGTCGGATGCAGGGCACCCCAGGCACTGGCGGACATCACCAGCAACGGCTGGCCGTCCCGGTCGTGGACCTCCAGCATGTTGCCGGCGAAGGCTTCCAGCTGGTCGAAGTCGAGGCTGAGGATGTCCTTGCCGGTGTCACGCAGAGAGCGTTCCAGGGCCAGACGCTCTCTGTCGTCGGGCAGGGCCTGCAGGCACACTACCGCGAGGTCGCGGCCCACGCTCATCATCACGTTACTGTGGTAGATGGGGGCCTGGTGACGGTCCAGGGCATGGAACACACAGAGTTGGTAGTCGAGGCGTTCGGCAAACTGGCGCAGGGCCGCGTGGTGGGTGCGCCCCGAATGGCAGGCGTAGCTGATGCGGTGCTGGCGGTCGAGCACCATGCTGCCGGTGCCTTCCAGGAAGATGTTCTGTTGTTCCAGGTGGCTGAGGTCGATGGTGGCGCTGATCGCAAAACGTTGCTCCAAGACTTGCAGCACGCCCTTGTTGCGCTCCAGTCGGCGGTTCTGGCCTTCCATGGGGTAGAGCACCAGGCTGCCGTCGGCATGGCTGCTCCACCAGTTGTTGGGGAAGATCGAGTCGGGCGTGTGGGGCGCCGGCGTGTCCTGCACCACCAGTACCTCCACGCCGTGCTGGCGCAAAGTCTCGACATAACCGTCGAACTCCTCCAGCGCTTTGTGCTGTGCACTGAGCGGATCCAGCGGCGGGCGTTGGAAACGGTTGTTGATCGCGGTATCCGGGTTAAAGGCAAAGCGCGCCGGGCGGATCATCAGGACGGTGTTCGTGGTTTGCATGGGGGCACGGGTCCATGGGGGGATCTTGTAGCGCTATTTTGTGCGTTGTGCGGGGAGGATCCCGGCTGAAACAGTAGGGCGGCTCAGCCGGGAAAGCTGAAAAGGGGAGTGACGCAGCCGAATCAGCTGCTAGGTTGAAATGCAATCAAACTGTGGGAGCTGGCTTGCCTGCGATAGCGGTGGGTCAGCCCCATTAATCTGGCTGGCCCACCGCTATCGCAGGCAAGCCAGCTCCCACATTGGTATTGTGGTGATTGTTATCGCTGTGTCAGCCAGGAGGAACCATGTCTACCGCTGTTCGCCTTGCCCAACCTTCAGATGCCGAAGGTATCAGCCACGTCATCCTGGCTGCGCTGCACAGCAGCAACGCACGTGATTACCCCGCGGATGTGATTGCGCGGGTTGCCAGCAACTTCACCCCCGACGCTGTGCTGGCGTTGCTCCAGCGGCGGGTAGTGTTGGTGGCGACTCAGGATCAACTGATCGTCGCTACGGCCGCACTGGATGGCAATGTGGTGCGCTCGGTGTTCGTCAACCCGGCGCTGCAAGGGCAGGGGATTGGCCGATTGTTGATGATCGAGATCGAACTGCGCGCCCGTGAGGCCGGCGTGACGGTCTTGAGCGTGCCGTCCTCGCTCACGGCGCAAGCCTTCTACGCCAAGTTGGGTTTTCACAATGTGCGTGACGTGTACCACGGCAATGAGCGCACGTTGGTGATGGAAAAAACGCTGTCGTCCCGCCACCCCATCGGGCCTTATCGCGACCGTCAACACCGTGCCCAGGTGATTGAGTTATGGCAGCAGGCGTTTGGCTATGACACCGCGCATAACCTGCCGAGCTTGGCGATTGATAAGAAACTGGCGGTCAACGACGGGTTGTTCTTCGTTGCCACCGACAACAAAGCCGTGATCGGTACCATTCTCGCCGGCTATGACGGGCATCGTGGCTGGTTGTATTCGGTGGCGGTGCATACCGACTATCGGCGCCATGGCCTGGGATCGTCGCTGGTGCGCTATGCCGAACAGGCGTTGGCAGCGCTGGGCTGCATGAAGATCAACC
The DNA here is from genome assembly GCF_036346515.1 of Pseudomonas sp. AM4(2022). Taxonomy (NCBI): domain Bacteria; kingdom Pseudomonadati; phylum Pseudomonadota; class Gammaproteobacteria; order Pseudomonadales; family Pseudomonadaceae; genus Pseudomonas; species Pseudomonas sp. AM4(2022). The sequence continues at coordinate 7,392 of NZ_JAOTNW010000008.1, read as the reverse complement.
TGCAGATCACCGGCGGCAATGATGTGGTGGTGGGGTTTTATGAGGCGTTGGGGTATGGGGTGGAGCCGAGGATCAGTATGGGCAAGAAGATTGCCGAGAATATTGCGCCACGCTCTTGAAGGTGCACAAACCAGTGTGGGAGCTGGCTTGCCTGCGATAGCGGTGGGTCTGTAGCCAATATCCTGACTGACAGACCGCTATCGCAGGCAAGCCAGCTCCCACAGGGTTTTGTGGTGTCGCTGGCTTTCGTGGCTGTCAGACCTTGACGATCCAACCCGCCGGCGCTTCCACGTCACCGGTCTGCACGCCGGTCAACTCTTTGTAGAGCTTCTGGGTGATCGGGCCGACTTCGGTTTCGCTGTGGAACACGTGCAGCTTGCCGTTGTACTGGATGCCGCCGATCGGCGAGATCACTGCCGCGGTACCGCAGGCGCCGGCTTCCTTGAATTGGTCCAGCTTGTCGATGAACACTTCGCCTTCTACCACTTCCAGGCCCAGGCGGGTCTGGGCCAGTTCGATCAGCGACAGGCGGGTGATGCCTGGCAATACCGAAGGCGACTTCGGCGTGATGAACTGGTTGTCGTGGGTGATCCCGAAGAAGTTGGCCGAGCCGACTTCTTCGATTTTCGAATGGGTCATCGGGTCCAGGTAGATCGCGTCGGCGAAGCCGAATTTCTTCGCTTCCGAACCGGGCATCAGGCTGGCGGCGTAGTTGCCACCCACCTTGGCGGCACCAGTGCCTTGCGGCGCGGCGCGGTCGTAGCCGGAGATCTGGAAGTTGTGTGGCACCAGGCCGCCCTTGAAGTAGGCACCGACCGGGATGGCGAACACCGAGAAGATGAACTCCGGCGCGGTGCGCACGCCAATGTTGTCACCGGTGCCGATCACGAACGGGCGCAGGTACAGCGCGCCGCCACTGCCGTACGGCGGAATGAAGCGCTCGTTGGCCTTGACCACTTGTTTGCACGCGTCGATGAACGCGTCGGTCGGCACTTGTGGCATCAGCAGGCGGCCACAGCTGCGCTGCATGCGGGCGGCGTTCTGGTCCGGGCGGAACAGGTTGATCGAGCCGTCCTTGCAACGGTAGGCCTTCAGGCCCTCGAAGCATTGCTGGCCATAATGCAGGGCAGTGGAGCCCTCGCTGATGTGCAGCACATTGTCGTCGGTCAGGGTGCCAGCTTGCCATTCGCCGTTCTTCCAGACCTGGAGAAACCGCTTGTCGGTCTTGATGTAGTCAAAACCCAGCTTGTCCCAATTGATGCTCTCGTTACCCATGACACCCTCTATCTCTGGTCAAGTCGGATTTTTTTCTGGATGGGCGCAACAATACTGCATTCTTGGCCGGTGTGGGAGGAGGGCGGCGGACCATTAACCTCTGCATTGGCTAATCCACCGCTATCGCAGGCAAGCCAGCTCCCACACTTGGAACGCATTCCAATGTGGGAGCCGGGCTTGCCCGCGATGGCCTCGCCACGGTTTTACAGGTGCAACGCGTGGCCCAACGCCCGCAGCGCGGCTTCCTGCACCGCTTCACCCAGGGTCGGGTGGGCATGGATGGTGCCGGCCACGTCTTCCAGGCGCGCGCCCATTTCCAGGCTCAGGCCGAACGCGGTCGACAGCTCGGACACTCCGGCCCCCACCGCTTGCCATCCAACAATCAAGTGATTGTCACGCCGCGCCACCACCCGCACGAAGCCCGCTTTGGACTCCAGCGTCATGGCCCGGCCATTGGCGGCGAATGGGAAGCTCGACACGATGCAATCCAGGCCTGCCGCCTTGGCCTCGTCCGGGGTCTTGCCGACCACCACCAGTTCCGGGTCGGTAAAGCACACCGCGGGTATCGCCGCCGGGTTGAATTCGCGGGCTTTACCGCTGATCAGTTCGGCAACCATTTCGCCCTGGGCCATGGCCCGGTGCGCTAGCATCGGTTCGCCGCTGAGGTCGCCGATGGCATACACATTGCGCATGCTGGTCTGGCAGCGGCTGTCGATCTTGATCGCCGTGCCGTTCATGTCCAGGTTCAAGGCTTCGAGGTTCCAGCCCTGGGTATTGGGTTTGCGCCCCACGGCCACCAGCACTTGGTCGGTGTCCAGCGCCAGGGTGTCGCCGTTGGGGGCGCGGACCTGGAGTTTGTTGTCGGTAAAACCGGTGACACTGTGCTCGAGGTACAGCTTCACCCCCAATTTCTTCAGGGATTCAGCCACTGGCAGGGTCAGCTCGGCGTCGTAGGCAGGCAGGATATGCGCCTGGGCCTCGACCACACTGACTTCGGCGCCGAGCTTGCGGTAGGCAATGCCCAGCTCCAGGCCGATATAACCACCCCCCACCACGATCAGGCGCTTGGGCACGCGGGTCGGCGCCAGGGCTTCGGTGGAGGAGATGATCGGCCCGCCAATCGGCAGCATCGGCAGGTTGACGCTTTTCGAGCCGGTAGCCAGCAGCAGGTGTTCGCACTGGATGCGTTGGTCGCCCACATCGACAGTCTTGCCGTCGACGACCTTCGCCCAACCATGGATCACTTGCACCTTGTGTTTCTTCAGCAGCGCGGCGACGCCGGTGGTCAGACGGTCGACGATACCGTCTTTCCATTCCACGCTCTTGCGGATGTCCAGGGTCGGCACATCCACTTCAATGCCCAGTTGCGAGCCCTGGCTATGGTGCACGGTTTGCTGGAACTGCTCAGCCACATGGATCAGCGCCTTGGAGGGAATGCAGCCGATGTTCAGGCAGGTGCCGCCCAGTGCCTGGCCTTCCACCAGGATGGTCGGGATGCCCAGTTGGCCAGCGCGAATCGCCGCTACATAACCGCCGGGGCCACCGCCGATAATCAGCAGCGTGGTGTGCAATGTCTGAGTCATGCCCTTACTCCAGAAACAGGCTGGCGGGTTGTTCGAGCAGGCCGCGAATGGCCTGGATGAATTGCGCCGCGTCCATGCCATCGACCACGCGGTGATCGAAGGAGCTGGAGAGGTTCATCATCTTGCGCACCACAATCTGGCCCTTGATCACCATCGGCCGCTCAACGATGCGGTTGACGCCGACGATGGCCACTTCCGGCAGGTTCAGCACTGGCGTGCTGACAATACCGCCCAAGGCGCCGAGGCTGGTCAGGGTAATGGTCGAACCGGACAGCTCTTCACGGCTGGCCTTGCCTGTACGTGCGGCGTTGGCCAAACGCGCGATTTCTTCGGCAGTGCCCCACAGGCTGCGGGCTTCGGCGTGGCGCACCACCGGCACCATCAGGCCCACGTCGCTCTGGGTGGCGACGCCCACATGCACGGCGCCAAGGCGAGTGATGACCTGGGCTTCGTCGTCGTAACGCGCATTGATCTGCGGGAAGTCGCGCAAGGCTACAACCATGGCCCGCACGATAAACGGCAGCAAGGTCAGCTTGCCACGTGTCGCGCCGTGCTTTTCGTTGAGGTGCACGCGCAACTCGTCGAGGGCGGTGACGTCGATCTCTTCCACGTAGCTGAAATGCGCGGCGCGGCGGGTGGCGTCCTGCATGCGCTGGGCAATCTTGCGGCGCATGCCGATCACCGGGATCTGGTGTTCGTCAGTGCGCTCGGCATACGGGTTGGCGGCGCTGGCGCCCGTTGCCGGGCCCTGGCGCAAGTAAGCCTCCAGGTCTTCATGCAGAATCCGCCCCGCAGGCCCTGTGCCCTGGACCAGGCGCAGTTGAATCCCGGCATCCAGCGCGTGCTTGCGCACGGCAGGCGAGGCCAATGGGCGTTCGCTAGCTTCACGGGCCACGGGCGCTTGCGGTGCTTTCACTGCTGCAGCGGGTTTGCTTTCTACCGGTGCCTGTACCGGTTTGGCTTCGGCCACAGGCGGCGCGGCCTTCGGCGGCTCGGCAACCACCGGTACGTCCTTGGTATTGCCTGCGCCTTCTACTTCAATGCTGATCAAAATACTGCCCACTGCCATGACCTCACCCGGCTCACCGCCCAGGGAAATCACCTTGCCGTGGACCGGCGAGGGAATATCCACCATCGCCTTGTCGGTCATCACATCCGCCAGCACCTGGTCTTCAACCACCAGGTCGCCGACCTTTACATGCCATACCGACAATTCAACTTCCGCGATACCTTCGCCAATGTCCGGCATCTTGATAACGTGCGTGCCCATTCAGACCTCCATGACCCGTTTCAACGCCGCACCCACTCGGGACGGCCCTGGGAAATACGCCCACTCCTGCGCGTGCGGGTAGGGGGTGTCCCAACCGGTGACGCGCTCGATCGGCGCTTCCAGGTGGTGGAAGCAGTGCTCTTGCACCAGCGATACCAGTTCGGCGCCAAAGCCGCAGGTGCGTGTGGCTTCATGCACCACCACGCAACGGCCGGTCTTTTTCACCGACTTGACGATGGTCTCCAGGTCCAGCGGCCACAGGCTGCGAAGGTCGATGACCTCGGCGTCGATGCCGGTTTCTTCGGCGGCGACTTGCGACACATACACGGTGGTGCCGTAGGTCAGCACGGTCACGGCCGAGCCTGGGCGCACGATGGCGGCTACGTCCAGGGGCACGGTGTAGTAGCCGTCCGGCACCTGGGCTTGGGGGTGTTTGGACCACGGCGTTACCGGGCGGTCGTGGTGGCCGTCGAACGGGCCGTTATACAGGCGCTTGGGTTCGAGGAAGATCACCGGGTCATCGTTTTCGATGGAGGCGATCAGCAGCCCCTTGGCGTCATAGGGGTTGGACGGCATCACCGTGCGCAGGCCGCACACTTGCGTGAATACCGCTTCGATACTCTGGCTGTGGGTCTGGCCGCCATAGATGCCGCCGCCGCAGGGCATGCGCATGGTCAAGGGCGCAGTGAACTGGCCCGCCGAGCGATAACGCAGGCGCGCCGCCTCGGAAATGATCTGGTCGGTGGCGGGGTAGACGTAGTCGGCGAACTGGATTTCGGCCACCGGGCGCAAACCATAGGCGCCCATGCCCACGGCCACGCCGACGATGCCGCTTTCCGAGATGGGGGCGTCGAACACCCGCGAGCTGCCGTACTTGGTCTGCAAGCCTTCGGTGCAACGGAACACGCCGCCGAAGTACCCGACGTCCTGGCCGAACACCACCACGTTGTCGTCACGCTCAAGCATCACATCCATGGCCGAGCGCAGGGCCTGGATCATGGTCATGGTGGTTGTGGTCATGGCGGTTTCCAGTTCGATACTGTTGTTGTGGTCGTTCATGTCACACCCCCAGCTCTTGACGCTGGCGCTTCAAGTGCTCCGGCATCTCTTTATAGACATCCTCGAACATGGTCGCGGCGCTTGGAATCTGGCCACCGGCCAGGGTGCCGTACTGTTCGGCTTCCTTCTGCGCCTTGACCACTTCGGCTTCAAGCTCGGCACTGACCGCCGCGTGTTCCTCTTCGGACCACTGGCCAATCTTGATCAGGTGCTGCTTGAGGCGGGCAATCGGGTCGCCCAGGGGGAAGTGGCTCCAGTCGTCGGCGGGACGGTACTTGGACGGGTCATCGGAGGTGGAGTGCGGGCCGGCGCGGTAGGTGACCCACTCGATCAGGGTTGGCCCCAGGTTGCGGCGCGCACGCTCGGCAGCCCAGGCCGAGGCGGCGTACACGGCGATAAAGTCGTTGCCGTCCACGCGCAGGGAGGCGATACCGCAACCGACGCCGCGTCCGGCGAAGGTGGTGGCTTCACCGCCAGCGATGGCCTGGAAGGTGGAAATCGCCCACTGGTTGTTGACCACGTTGAGGATCACTGGCGCGCGATACACATGGGCGAAGGTGAGGGCGGTGTGGAAGTCCGATTCAGCAGTGGCGCCGTCGCCGATCCAGGCCGATGCGATCTTGGTATCGCCCTTGATCGCCGAGGCCATGCCCCAGCCCACGCCCTGGACGAATTGAGTGGCGAGGTTGCCGGAAATGGTAAAGAAGCCCGCCTCCTTGACCGAATACATAATCGGCAACTGGCGGCCCTTGAGCGGGTCGCGCTCGTTGGACAGCAGTTGGCAGATCAGGTCCACCAGCGGCACCTCACGGGCCATCAGGATGCTTTGCTGGCGATAGGTGGGGAAGCACATGTCGTCGATATTCAAGGCCAGGGCCTGGGCGCTGCCGATGGCTTCTTCGCCAAGGCTTTGCATGTAGAACGACATTTTTTTCTGACGCTGGGCGACCACCATGCGGTTGTCGAAGATGCGCGTCTTGAGCATGGCGCGCATGCCGCGGCGCATGATCTCGGTGGAGACACCCTCGGCCCACGGGCCCAGGGCCTGGCCCTGGTCGTCGAGCACGCGGATCAGGCCCTTGGCCAGGTCGGCGGTGTCGGCCGGTTCTACGTCGATGGCGGGTTTGCGTACCAGGCCGGCGTCGGTCAAACGCAGGTAGGTGAAGTCGGTCTTGCAGCCTGGGCGGCCCGAGGGTTCGGGAACGTGCAGGCGCAGCGGTGCATACGGCTGGGTCATGGCTTTCTACGCTCTATCTTGTGAATTTCTTGTAGTGGGCGCGCTAGCTGACAGTCAGTCTTCGGGTAGAAGAAATCTTGTCCTACAACAATCATAGGCGTGGCGTAGAAGAATATTTATCTCTGTTTCATTGCGTCGCCGGCTATTTGCGGATAAAAAAACTGCATAAACATAATAAACAGGTGATTTTGTCTCATGCGCAAACTGGACCGTACCGATATCGGCATTCTCAACGCCCTGCAGGAGAATGCCCGCATCACCAACGCCGACCTGGCCCGCTCGGTTAATCTGTCGCCCACGCCGTGTTTCAACCGGGTCAAGGCGATGGAAGAATTGGGGTTGATTCGGGAGCAGGTCACGCTGCTGGACGCTGATTTGCTGGGGCTGCACGTCAATGTGTTCATCCATGTGAGCCTGGAAAAACAGAACGAGCTGGCGCTGCAGCAATTCGAAGGAGCGATCTCGGATCGGCCTGAGGTGATGGAGTGCTACCTGATGGCCGGTGACCCGGACTATTTGATCCGCGTGCTGGTGCCCACGATCCAGTCCCTGGAGCGTTTCATGATGGACTTTTTGACCAAGGTGCCTGGGGTGGCGAACATTCGCTCCAGCTTTGCCTTGAAGCAAGTGCGCTACAAGACGGCGCTGCCGCTGCCGGCCAATGGCATCAGCCTCGGTTCCTGATTCCACACAGGACCAAATGTGGGAGCTGGCTTGTCGGGTCGCCGCATCGCTGCGATGACGGCCTGCCAGACTACCCATATCTACCTGACGCCCCGCGATCAAACTGTGGGAGCTGGCTTGCCTGCGAAGGCGGCCTGCCAGCCGACACCTATCTACCTGACGCCCCGCGATCAAATTGTGGGAGCTGGCTTGCCTGCGAAGACGGCCTGCCAGCCGACACAGGGTGTCAGACCGAGTACATATCCATTCCTGCGGTAACGGCTACTTAGGGTTCCGCTTTTACA